>JBDLWD010000099.1:0-5151 GCA_039804465.1 Verrucomicrobiota bacterium
TCGCCGGCGGCGCGGACGGGCGCGGCGGGGGCCGCCGGAGGCGGCATTTGAGATTTGGGATTTGAAATCTCAGATTGCGGTGCCGCTGGCACCGCCGCGGGGGCCGCCTCGGCGGGATTGGCGGTGGTGGCGGGCGGGGGAGTCTGCGAGCTGGCAGCAGCGGGTGTGGAGCTGGGAGCCGGAGCGGCTGCGGGGGCGGCCTCGCCGGGGGCGCCGACGGCGCAGAGGGGATCGCCGATGGCGACTTGGCTGCCGGCGGTGGCGTAGAGTTTCAGAATGGTGCCGTCGGCGAAGGACTCGAACTCCATCGTGGCCTTGTCGGTCTCGATCTCGGCGAGGAGGTCGCCGAATTTGACGGCGTCGCCTTCTTTGCGGAGCCATTTGACCAGCGTGCCCACCGTCATGGTGTCGCTGAGTTTCGGCATGGTGATGACTTGGGCCATGTTTCTTAAAGTTTAAGTCTGAAGTTTAAGTTGAAGGGGGGAGCGCTGCGCGCGGCGGACTTTCGAAATCGAGGTCTGAAACTTAATCTTAAACTTCAGACTTCATCTTAAGAGATGCGCTTAGCGCATCACTTTGAGGACGCCGGCGATGACGCGCTCGGGGTTGGGGAGCTGGAAGTTTTTCTCCACCGGCGGGGCGTAGATGGCGGGGGCGTCGATGGTGCCGACGCGGAGGATGGGGGCGTCGAGCTCGTCGAAGGCCTCTTCCTGGATGGTGGCGGCGAGCATGGTGCCGACGGAGCAGAAGGGGCGCTGCTCCTCGACGATGAGGACGCGGTGGGTCTTGGCGACGGACTTGAGCACGGTGTCGACGTCGAGGGGGCGGATGGTGCGCAGGTCGACGACCTCGATGTCGAGGCCCTTGTCGGCCTTGAGTTTCTCGGCGGCGGCGAGGGAGTGGAGGACGCTGCGGCCGTAGGTGACGATGGTGAGGTCCTTGCCTTCGCGGGCGATGTTGGCGCGGCCGAAGGGGAGGCAGATGTCGCCGTCCGGCACCTCGCCGGCGATGCCGTAGAGGAGGGTGTTCTCGAGGAACATGACGGGGTCGTTGTCGCGGATGGCCGTCTTCATGAGGGCCTTCGCGTCGGCGGCGTTGGAGGGGACGACGACCTTCAAGCCCGGGTGGTGGGCGAGGATGTTTTCGGGCGTGTGGGAGTGGGTGGCGCCGACGTTGGTGCCTCCGTTGGCGGGGCCGCGGATGACGATGGGGCAGGCGATCTGGCCGCCGGACATGTAGCGGACGTTGGCCGCGTTGTTCACGATCTGGTCGTAGGCGACGGAGAAGAAGGACCAGAACATGAGTTCCATGACGGGGCGGATGCCGAGCATGGAGGCGCCGATGCCCATGCCGATGAAGCCGGCCTCGGAGATGGGGGTATCGACGATGCGCTTGGGGCCATACTTCTCGAGCATGCCCTCGGTGACCTTGTAGGCGCCGTTGAACTGGGCGACTTCCTCGCCCATGACGACGACGTTGGGGTCGCGTTCGATTTCTTCGGAGAGGGCGGCGCGGATGGCTTCGCGGTAGGTGAGGGTGGCCATGTGGCTGGAGAATCTGAGATTGGAAATTTGAGATTTAAGATCTCGCGGAGCGGAGGCGGAGCGAGCGGGTTACTTTACGCTGTTGAAGAAGATGCGGCCTTCGCTGGTGCGCTTGGCCTGGTCGGTCTCCCAGTAGACGTCTTTCTGGATGTCGTCGGCGGTGGGGAAGGGGGACGCCTCGGAGAACTCGACGGCGAGCTCGGCCTCGGCGCGGGCCTCGGCGTCGATCTTCTCGATGATCTCGTTGGTGAGGACCTTCTCGTGGAGGAGCTGGTTTTGGAACATCTGGATGGGGTCCTTGGTGTTGCGGTAGTCCTCGATCTCCTTGCGGTCGCGGTAGGTCTTGTCGGGGTCGGCGACGGAGTGGCCGCGGTAGCGGTAGGTGTCGATTTCGACGACGGCGGGCTTGTGCTGTTCGCGGGCGCGCTTGAGGGCCTCGTCGAGGGTTGCGCGGACCTCGTAGACGTCGTGGCCGCCGCATTGATACCACTTCATGTCGTAGGCCTCGGCGCGCTTGCCGAGCTCGCCGGCGGAGGAGCGTTCCTGGGAGGTGCCCATGGAGTAGCGGTTGTTCTCGATGACGAAGAGAACGGGGAGGTCCCAGAGGGCGGCGAGGTTGTAGGCCTCGTGAACGGCGCCCTGGTTGACGGCGCCGTCGCCCATGAAGGCCATGGCGGCGCCTTTTTTGCCCTGATATTTCACGGCGTAGGCGAGGCCGGTGCCGAGGGGGATCTGGCCGCCGACGATGCCGTGGCCGCCCCAGTAGTTTTTATCGGGGGCGAAGTAGTGCATGGAGCCGCCCTTGCCCTTGGAGCAACCGGTGACCTTGCCGTAGAGCTCGGCCATGAGGGCCTTGGTGTCCATGCCGACGGCGATGGCGTGGCCGTGGTCGCGGTAGGCGGTGATTACGTGGTCGTCCTGGCCCATTAGGGAGCAGGCGCCGACGGCGACGGCCTCCTGGCCGATGTAGAGATGGAGGAAGCCGCCGATCTTGCCGGCGTTGTAGACGGGGAGGCAGCGCTCTTCGAAGCGGCGGATGCGCACCATCTTGCGGTAGATCTCGATTTTCTGCTCGGCGTTGAGCGCGGCGTTGGCCGGAGCCTTGGCGTGCGGGCTCGGCACGGCGACGGATAGGGCGCAGTGCGTGCTGGAGGCGGCGGGGGCGGTGGTCTGCTTGCTCACGAGGATGGGCGGAGTTGAGAGTGTAAAAGGTGCGAGTGTCCTTCGGGGGGGCAGGAAATCAAGTTTGATTCCGTTCGGCTTATTGCCCGGCCGCGGCGTTCTAGGCGGAGGGCGGGGTGATCTGCTCGACGATGATTTCAAGCGGTTTGCCCGGGGCGCAGTCGGCGCGGAGGGCCACGAAGCGGTCGCGATGGCGGTCGTAGATTTGCCAGAGGGCGGTGCGATCGGTCTCGGGGAGGGGTAGCGCCTCGATCTGATCGCGGGAGAAAAAGCCGAAGCGGCCCTCGTCCATGGCGGAGGGGAGAGTATCGAGCGGCTTGGTGCAGCGGAAAAGGAACAGGAGCCAGTGGGAGGCGCCTTCGTAGGCTTTTTCCGCGATCATGGCGAAGAGATGCAGGTCGGCCGCGGTGATCACGTGGCCGGTCTCCTCGTGAGTCTCGCGCACGGCGCATTCGAAGGGGGATTCGCCGGTGGCGGTCTCGAGCTTGCCGCCGATGGGGGACCACGTGCCTTTGTTGGGGGACTTGGCGCGGAGCAGCAGGAGTTGTTCGCCGCGGGAGTTTTCGATGAAAACGAGCACGGCGATCTTGTAGCCGAGCAAGGCGGGCGGCGCGGATGGCGAGGCGGCGGGCATGAAGCCGGCGAGCTAAGGGCGGGCGCTGGCGGGGGCAAGCCCGGGTGGCGCGGGCGGGGCCCTCAAGGGCGCAAATGGCGGAGAGGGTGGGATTAGGTTGGCTGGCGCCAAGTCCTGCGGACCGACCTGCGGTCGCCCCATCTCCGCTACGCTTCGTCAAACCCAAGGGTTCTCATCCCGCGAGACTTTGGCGTGAAGGGCAGCCCGATGGTTTTACGAGGCTACCAAGGGCGCAAATGGCGGAGAGGGTGGGATTGGTTCGCGGTGCTCAGGGTCTTACCCCGGCGCTGCTGCGCCGCCCATATCCCCGCCTCGACCGCTTTGCGGTCATCTCCGACTACGTCGGAGCGCCACTTGCTTTGCAAATGGCGGAGAGGGTGGGATTCGAACCCACGTTAGCCTTTCAGCTAAACCGCATTTCGAGTGCGGCGCGATCGACCACTCTGCCACCTCTCCGGTTTGCAGGATGCAGGAACGTAGGGCGGACGCCGCCGAACGGAAGCCGAAAGTTTGGCCGCCCGAGCCCAATCTCCGGATAATCGGACCTTTTTTCGGGTTGGTGTCCCGCGCACGGGTCAACATTTTAGGTGCCATGAAGATCGTCCATGCGGCGAGCGAACTGTTTCCTTATGTGAAGACCGGCGGCCTAGCCGACGCGGTGGCCGCGCTCGCGGGCGCGCAGGCCGCGCGCGGTCATGAGGTGTCGGTCTTCGTGCCCGGCTATCGCGGCGTCGTGGACCATCCCGACGCGGCCGAGGCCGAGACGATCCTGCGTCCTAAGATCGAGATGGGCGACGTATTCATGAGCGGCGAAATCCGCCGGTTTTCCCCGCGCGAAGGGCTGACGGTCTACATGGTGTGCCGCGACGAGTTTTTCGACCGTCGCAATCCCTACGGCACGGGCGAGCGCGACTACGAGGACAACCACCATCGCTTCATTTTTTTCTGCAAGGGCGTGGTCGAGACCATGCGTCTGCAGCGGATGAACGCCGACGCGGTGCACTGCCACGACTGGCAGACGGGGCTGCTGCCGCTGTTGCTCCGGCACGCCGAGCAACGGCACGGCGACATCCTCGCCATGCGCACGGTCTTCACCATCCACAACCTGGCCTTCCAGGGCGTGTTTCCGATGCGCTCCTTCTACCGCACGAACCTGCCGGACGAGCTAATGGGCATCGATGGCGTCGAGTTCTACGGCCAGATGAGCATGATGAAGGGCGGCATCCTGTTCGCCGACCGCGTAACAACGGTGAGCCCGACGTATGCCCGCGAGATCCAGACGCCCGAGTTTGGCTGCGGTCTGGAAGGCGTCGTCTCCGCCCGCGCCGAGGATCTGCAAGGCCTGCTCAACGGCGTCGACCGCGCGATCTGGAACCCGGCGAAAGACGCGCTGCTGCCCGCGACCTACAGGGTGGACAAGCTCGATGGCAAATGGACCTGCCGCGAGGAGCTCCTGCGCCGCCACGGCTTTGATCCCGATTTCGGCGGGCCGATTTTCGGCATGGTATGCCGGCTCACCTCCCAGAAGGGCGTCGATCTCGTGCTGGCCAACCGCGAGTTCTTCAAGCGCGAGAACGTGCGTCTGATAGTCCTCGGCCGCGGCGAGCCCGAGCTGGAGAAGGGCCTGCGCGAACTGGCGGCGGCGCTGCCGAAACGCGTCTCCCTCTGCGAAAAGTTGGACGAGACGATGAGCCACCTGGTGACGGCGGGCAGCGACTTTTTCGTGATGCCCTCGCGCTTCGAGCCCTGCGGTCTCAGCCAGATGTATTCCCAGATCTACGGCACCATCCC
>JBDLWD010000100.1:0-2666 GCA_039804465.1 Verrucomicrobiota bacterium
CATCGGCATCCTTGGCCTGTGTTCCCTGATCCGGCCGATGCAGGCCCCCGCCATCAGCGTGGTGGATCTCGCCGCGATGTTGATCATCGCGGTGGTGGTGCTGCCGATGTGCAAAAGCGGCGGCAAGATCAGCCGGGCGGAAGGCGCCTTTCTGCTCACCGGCTACGTCGCCTACACCTGGTGGCTGATCGCGCAAAACACCGCCTGAGGAGCCGTCCGGCGAACGTCGCATGACCACTGAAAACTGGCTGCTTCTCGCCCTGCTGGCGCCTTTCGCGCTGGCCCCGTTCATGCCCGCGCTGGGCGGACGGCTGGGGTCGCGGACGGGTCTGGTGGCGCTTGCGGCGCCGCTGGTCTGCGTGGCCGCGCTGTGGCGATTGCTTTCCCTTCCCGCCGCAGGACGGGGCTCGGCGATAAGCTGGGAATGGGTTCCGAGCCTTGGCGTCGCCCTCACTTTTTTGCCCGACGGGCTGGCGCTGTTCTACGGCCTGGTCGTGGCGGGCGTGGGCGTGCTGGTCGTCGCTTACGCGGCGGCGTATCTGGACGAGCACTACCGCGACCACGGTAAGTTCTACTGCTACCTTCTTCTCTTCATGGGCGCGATGCTCGCGACCGTGTTTTCCGGAAACCTGCTGGTGCTTTTCGCCGCGTGGGAGCTGACCGGCATCACCTCGTTTCTGCTCATCGGGTTTTTGCACGAGAAGGGCGAGTCGCGGCGCGGCGCGCGGATGGCCTTGCTCACCACCGGCCTGACCGGGTTGGCGCTGCTCGCGGGCGTGGTTCTGCTTCGCGTGGCCTACGGCAGCTACGAGCTGTCGGAGATCCTGGCCCGGGTGAACGGCGAGGGCGCGCTGCCCGGCTGCGAGGCCCTGGTCCCGGCCGCCTTCGTCTGCTGTTTCCTGGGCATCGCGGGCAAGTCGGCCCAGTTCCCTTTCCATTACTGGCTGCCCAACGCGATGGCCGCGCCCACGCCGGTCTCCGCCTACCTGCATTCCGCCACGATGGTGAAGCTCGGCGTGTTTCTCACCGCGCGCCTGCTGCCCGTCTTCGGCGGGCTGGAGGCGTGGACGCCTACCCTTGTCGTGATGGGTTTTGGCACCTTGCTGCTCGGCGCGGTCTTCGCGCTGTTGTCGCAGGACCTCAAGGGCGTGCTGGCCTACACGACGGTGGCCCAGCTCGGTTTGCTGATCGGGCACTACGGTCTTTATGCGAGCGGCGCGCCGGTGAGCTGGGACTACGTCCACATCCTGAACCACGTTTTCTACAAGGCCGCGCTTTTCATGGTGGTGGGCATCATCGATCACAGCACCGGCACGCGCGATCTGCGCCAGCTCGGCGGGCTCGCGCGCAAGATGCCGCTCACCGCGGCCGCGGCCGCCGTCGCGCTGGCGGCGCTGGCGGGCCTGCCGTTCACGACCGGGTTTCTCAGCAAGGAGATGCTGCTCAAGGCGCTCACCGGGTTCTGGGGCGCGAGCGACGGCTCCGCCCTCGCGCTGTGGGCGATGGGCTGCGTGCTGACCGCCTCCGTGGTGAAGGTGGCGCTGGCGCTCGCGGTGTGGCGGCGCGCCTTCGCGGGCGGGCCGACGCCCGAGGTCGAGGCGCATTACCACGCGCCCTCGCTGGCGCTCCAGCTCCCGCCACTGGCGCTCGCGACGGCGGCGCTGGTGTTTGGCTGCGCGGCGGAGGCTTTCGGTGCGTTCGCCGCCCGCTTCCACGTCGCGGGCACCCACGCGCTGCCCGCGCCGGAGCTCCATCTGTGGCACGGGTTCACGCTCGAGCTCGGCCTGAGCGCGGGGGTCGTCGCCGCAGGCGTCGCGCTTTACGCGGCGGTCGGGTCGCGGCGCTGGGCGGTCGCGGCGATTCCCGGCCGACTTCGTCTGGACGCCCTCTTCGACCCCTTGGTCGAGGGCGTGCAAAAGGCGGGCAAAGCGCTCAACAAGGCGCTCGGCTTCGAGACGCCCTACGCCCACCTGCTTATCACCGCTGCGGTCATGGCGCTTGCGGTGCTCGGATTTCTGCTTCCGCACCTCGGGGATGCGGCCCGTCTCGCGTCGCAGTGGGAATGGCTGCCGGGCGGTCCTGGCGGCTACGCCCGCTGGGCGGTGGTCGCGCTGGTGTCGGCCGCGGCGCTCGCCGCCGCGGCCTGGAAGCATCCGCTGCGGCAGATCCTCGCGCTCTCGGTCGTGGGTCTGGGCGTGACGTTCTACTACGTGCTTTACTCGGCGCCCGACCTGGCGCTCACCCAGATGCTGGTCGAGACGGCCACGCTGCTGCTCGTGCTGTTCGTCGTGTTGCGCTTCAAGCGCGACGGCGCCGACGTGGCCCCGCTCGCGCCGATGGCCGGGCTGCCGCGGCTGGGCCGGGCCGGGCTGGCCGCGTTGTTCGGCGTCCTGCTCGGCGGAGGCGTGCTGCTTTTCCAAGGGCCTCGCGGCGGCGTCGGCGATCCGGAGTATGCCGGCGACTGGTATCTCGCCCACACGCTCGATCTGGCCAAGGGACACAACGCGGTGAACACCGTCGTCATCGATTTCCGCGGGTGGGACACCATGCTGGAGATCACCGTGCTGTTGATCGCGGCGCTCGGCTGTCTCGGGCTCTTGCACCGGGCGCGGGCGGCGGACGCGCCCGCGCGCGCGGCCGGCCCGGCGCGGGGGGATTTGTTCCCG
>JBDLWD010000101.1:0-3085 GCA_039804465.1 Verrucomicrobiota bacterium
ATGACCGGCATCGACGTGGCGTCGGCCATCGAGCGGAAGATGGCGCAGAACGCGGCAAAGTATCCGGTGGCAAAGGCCAGGGGACGCAGCGCCAAGTATAACGAATTGTAAGGCCCGGAGCGGAGGGCGATGGGGGGCGGTCTAGGCGAGCTTTTCCGCGATCTCCTCGAGCGGGTAGGTGAGAATCTCGGCGAGAGTGGGGTGATACCACGGGGCGCGGAGCAGGTCGTGCACGGTGGCGCCCATCGTGATCGGGCCGGTGAAGCAGTGGATAAGTTCGCCAGCGTGCGGGCCGACGATCTCGGCGCCGAGGATGCGGCCTCGCCTGGGCTCGGCGATGACCTTCACGTAGCCGCGCATCTGGTCCATGAGGATGGATTTGCCGTGGTCGTTGAAGGGGTAGCTGGCGACGAGGAAGGGCTTTTTAGCGGCGACCAATTCCGATTCCTGCGCGCCGATGGTGGCGAGGGGCGGGTCGGTGAAAACGACGTTGAGCAGCGGGATCTTCGAGACCGGGCGTAGTTGTTTTTCGGGGACGCCGAAGGCGTGGCGGGCGGCGAGCTCGCCCTGGGCGACGGCGAGGTGGACGATATCGTGCGGGCCGCAGACATCGCCGCCGGCGTAGATGTGGGGTGCGGTGGTTTGCTGCCAGCGGTTGACCTTCACGCGGCCGGATGCGGTGACGGCGACGCCGGCGGCAGGGAGGTCGAGCGAGGATACGTTGGGCTCGCGGCCGAGGGCGTTGAAAAGGTGGGCGGCGCGGCGGACGGTGGGTTTGCCCGCGGAAAGGAAGCCGACCTCGACACCCTTGCCGGCGGGAAGGGCGCGAACGGAGGTGATTTTGGTGTCGGTGTGGAGGTCGATGCCTTCGTCGCGGAAGGCCCGCTGCACGACCTCGGAGGCGGCGGGCGAGTGGTCGCGGAGAATGTTTTTGCTGCGCTGGATGAGAGTGACCTGGGCACCGATGCGGGAGAGGAACTGGGCGAGCTCGCAGGCGACGATGCCGCCGCCGAGGACGATCACGGACTTGGGGACAAAATCGAGGTCGAGCACGTCGTCGCTTGTCCAGTGCGGCGTGGTGGCGAGACCGGGCACGGCGGCGGGGACGGACACGCGCGAGCCGGTGGCGACGAGGAAGGATTTTGCGCGGAGCTTTTGGCCGTCGCTCAGCTGAACGGTGTGCGGGTCGAGGAAGCGGGCGTGGGCTCGGAAAAGGGCGAAGCGCTTGGCGTTGGTCATCGCCTTTTCGCGGTAGCCGGCGAAGTCGGCGATGACGTGTTTTTTCCAGGCGTGGAGCGCCTGCATGTCGATTTTGGCGCGGGCAGCGCCTCGAACGCCGAACTTTTCCGAATGCTTCGCGTGGTGGAGCAGGTCGGAGGCGTGGAGGAGGGTTTTCGAGGGCATGCAGCCTTTGAGGATGCAGAGGCCGCCGAGATCCTTGGCGCCGTCGACGATGGCGACGCGTTTGCCGAGGTCGGCCGCGACGCGGGCGGCGTTGAAGCCGGCGGAACCGCCGCCGAGGACGAGGAGATCGAAGGGTTTCATGGGTTCAGGCGGGGAGTAGACGGAGGCGGAGGCCGGCGCTTTCGTAGGCGCGGAAGCCTTGGTCGAGGGTGACAAACGTGAGGTCGGAGCCGATCGCGAAAGCGGCGAGGTAGGCGTCCATCCAGATTTTGGGCGAGACGGTCGGGATGCCTGCCAGTTTGTGCCAGAGAGGGGGCAGTTTGGCGGGCTCGGCAAGGGAGCGAACCTGCGGGAGGGCGGTGAAGGCGAGGAAGACGCGCAGCGCGTCGGCGTTGTTCAGGCCGGTGGCGCCGTAGGCCTCCAAGATGGCGGGGGTGGAGGCGAGGCGGAGGAAGCTTTGCTCGGTGGCGCGACAGAAGCAGGCGGGAGCCCGTGAGGTGGTTTCAGCGAAGAGGGCGGCGGCGGCCTTGTGTCGCGGGTGGGAAGTGAAGGTCAACGCGACCCACACGTTGGCGTCCAGCAGCAGGCTAGACGCGCTCATGGTCTTCCTGTGCCAAGGTGGCGGTTTCGAGGGCAAGGAGCTGCTCGACGCTCATTTTCGAAGCGCGGGCGGAGGCTGCACACACGATCCGAGGCACTCCCTTGGCGTCGATATCGAGGATGGCCCGCGCGGCGGGACGGATGCGGGTGGTTTGCAGACCCGCGCGAAGGAGTTCCGCCGCCAAGTCCTTGACGTTGCGGTCTTCGCGGACAGCGCGGAGCTTGATCTCACGCACGAGATCGTCGGGGAGATCGAGGGTGGTTTTCATAAAGCCAGCTTGCTGGTTTGCTGGCTTGCTGTCAAACTGGCTAGGTAATTGGGGTCAGCCGCGCTTTGGGCCCCATTTGCGGTCGTTTTTGAGTTCGAGGCGGCGGGTCTCGACCTGGATGCCTGCGACGGCGGGGTGCTGGCGGAGGGCTTTGAAGGCGTCGGGGTGAAAACGGAAACCAAGGGCGCTGCTCGCCTCGCTGAGGGCGGTGATGCGGTCCTCGAAAACGAAGCCGAGGTCGATGCGGGTGTCGCCGTTGTGGCGGTCGAGGGTGGTGCGGAGAAGTTGGAGAAAATCGGTGAGCTTCGGGTGCCCGGGGTGTAGGAGCCAGCCGATGCGCTTGATGTTGGCCGTGGTGTAGGGCTGGAGGTGATACGCCTCCTTCACGTTGATGCGCGGTCCCTCCTGGCCGACGATGATGGTGCCGAGGACGCAGATGAGGGCGTTTTCCGAGAGCACGGAGCCGTGGGCGGCGAAGGCGTCGGCGAACATGTTTAGGCCGATGGTCGCGCCGCGCGTCTGGAGGCTGAAGGCCATCCACGGGCGGTTGTCCTTTTTCGCGAGTTTCTTTTGGAGGCCGCCGGCGATGCCGCAAAGGCGGAACTCGGTGCGGTCGTCCTGCTCGAGGAGTTCGTTTACCGGGTAGGTGTCGAGGGCCTCGACCAGGCCGGCGTAGGCGTCGAGCGGGTGGCCGGAGACGTAGAAGCCGAGGAGTTCTTTTTCGAATTGGAGAAGGGTGTCGGCGTTGAAGGCCAGCGTGGTGGTGGGGCCTTTGGTTTTGGCGGCGGCCACGGGGGGGGCCGGAGCGGAGG
>JBDLWD010000102.1:0-4762 GCA_039804465.1 Verrucomicrobiota bacterium
CGGGATGCGGCACCCGGCCTCCTTGCGCTTCTTCGCTCTGCTTCGGGGCCACGCCTGCGGCGTGATCATCTGCCTGAGACTTTAGGCCGAAGGACTGAAGGCGGAGGGGCGGAGACCTGAAACCTGAGACCGGAGGGCGGAGCGCCGGAAGACGGAGTGCTGAAACCTGAGGCCATGGGGGCAGAGGGGCGGAGTGACGGAGCTGCGCAAAGGGGGGCTGCCGGCTGGCGGCACTAACACGCAGACTGTGGGCGTTGTTTTGCCCTATCGTCGCTCAAAGCCGCTCGGCGATGGCGACGGCTTTGAAGAGGGCGGAGGCTTTGTTGACCGTCTCCTGGAATTCGCTCTCGGGCACGCTGTCGGCGACGACGCCGGCGCCGGCCTGGATGTGGATCATGCCATCCTTGATCAGCGAGGTGCGGAGCATGATGCAGGTGTCGCTGTTGCCATCGTAGCCGAAGTAGCCGAGGGCGCCGGAGTAGAAGCCGCGCTGCACCGGCTCGGTCTGGGCGATGATCTGCATGGCGCGGATCTTGGGCGCGCCGCTCACCGTGCCGGCGGGGAAGGTGGCGCGCATGAGGTCGAAGGCGTTTTTCTCGGGCGAGATTTTTCCCTCCACCTGGGAGACGATGTGCATGACGTGCGAGTAGCGCTCGACGACGAAGCTCTCTGGCACGGTGACTGAGCCGTATTGGCAGACGCGGCCGATGTCGTTGCGCGCGAGGTCGACGAGCATGAGGTGCTCGGCGCGTTCCTTCTGGTCGGCGAGCAGATCCTTTTCCAGGGCGAGGTCCTCGGCGTGGGTGACGCCGCGCTTGCGGGTGCCGGCGATGGGGCGGATCTCGACCAGGCCGTCGGTGAGGCGCACGTGGACCTCGGGCGAGGCGCCGACGATGGCGAAGTCGCCGGCGTCGAGGATGAACATGTAGGGCGAGGGATTCACCGTGCGGAGGGCGCGGTAGAGCTCGAGCGGGGTGCGGTCGAAGGGCTTGGAGAAGCGCTGCGAGGGCACGAACTGGATGATGTCGCCGGAGCGCACGTATTCCTGGCCGGCGACGACGGCGGCCTCGAAGGCGGACTTGGTGAAGTTGCCCCGCGGGGCGGCGACGAAGCCGGGGTCGATGAGCGGGGCGGGGGCGAGCGTGCTGGGCTGGGCGAGCAGGGCGTGGAGGGCCTGGAGCTCGGCGACGGCGCGGTCGTAGGCGGCCTCGGGGGCCTCGCCGGGGGCGAGGTGGGCGTTGACGCAGAGGCGGAGGGTTTGCTTGGCGCGGTCGAAGATCAGGAGCGAGTCCGACAGCATGAAGTAGAGCAGAGGCGTGCCGAGCTCGTCCTTGGCCGGGGCGGGGATGCTGGGCTCGATGCGGGTGGCGTATTCGTAGGCGATGAAGCCGACGGCGCCGCCGGTGAAGCGCGGTAGTCCGGGAACGGATACGGGGCGGTAGCCTTTCATCTCGTCCTCGATGAGTGCGAGCGGATCCTTGGGCGTTGGCACCTCGCGGTCGGGTTGGCCGATTTCGCGGATCTTGGTGGAGGCGGGGCCGCAGGCGAAGACCTTGCGCGGACGGCAGCCGATGAAGCTGTAGCGCGAGAGGGTGTCGCCGCCCTCGACGGACTCCAGGAGGTAGGAGGGCCCGTGGCCGCGGAGCTTCGCGTAGGCGGAGACCGGCGTCTCGAAGTCCGCCATGAGATCGGCGTAGACGGGGACGAGGTTGCCCAGGGTGGCTAGGCGGGCGAATTCGGCGGCGGAGGGAAGAATGGTCATGGGAGCCGGGAGCAAGGAGCGGGGAGCGAAGAGCCGGATGCGGAAGTCGGAGGTCTGAAGGTCGAAGGTCTGAAGGTCGAGTCCGTCGCGGCTGGAGCCGCGATCTGTAGGGAGGGGCGCGAAGCGCGGTGGAGACCTGCGACTCTTGGACGTGCGACTTTCGACGGCTTTTGAGTTATTCCACGGTGACGGACTTCGCGAGGTTGCGGGGTTTGTCGACGTCGCAGCCGCGGGCGAGGGCGATGTAGTAGCTGAGGAGCTGGACGGGGATGGTGGCGAGGATGGGAACGGCGGCCGGGTGGCAGTCGGGGATGGAGATGACCTCGTCGGCCAGGCCCTCGGGTAGTTCCACGCCCTCGGGGGCGATGGCGATGATGAGGCCCTTGCGCGCCTTGATCTCCTGCATGGAGGAGACGACCTTGTTGAACAGCTCGCCCTTGGGCACGAAGAACACGCTCGGGCACTGCTCGCTGATGAGGGCGATGGGGCCGTGTTTCATCTCGGCCGCGGGGTAGCCCTCGGCGTGGATGTAGGAGATCTCCTTGAGCTTGAGCGCGCCCTCGAGCGCGATGGGGAAGAGATCGAGGCGGCCGAGGAAGAGGAAGTCGTTATACTTCGCGTAGCGATCGGCGATGGCCTTGATCTTCGGGGCCTGCTCGAGCGCGCGGCGTGCGAGCTCGGGCACGGCCTTGAGCCCGGCGACGTATTCCACGCCGTCGGCGAAGCTCATGTCGCGCATGCGGGCCACGTAGAGGGCGAACATGGCGGAGATGAGGAGCTGGCTGGTGAAGGCCTTGGTGGAGGCGACGCCGATCTCGGGGCCGGCGTGCTGGTAAATGCCGCCGTCGGCCTCGCGGGCGATGGTGGAGCCGACGACATTGCAGATCGCCATGCATTTGTAGCCCTTGCGCTTGGCCTCGCGGAGGGCGGCGAGGGTGTCGATGGTCTCGCCGGACTGGGAGATGACGAAGAACAGGGCGTCGCGGTCGAGGGGCGCGTTGCGGTAGCGGAACTCGGAGGCGTAATCGACCTCCACCGGGATGCGGGCGTAGCGCTCGATCAAGTGCTCGGCGACGAGGCAGGCGTGCCAGCCGGTGCCGCAGGAGGTGAACACGAAGCGGTCGATGGTGCGGAAGTCGGCCGGGGTGAGGTTGAGGCCGCCGAAGTTGGCGGAGGAGCCGTCGGCGGCGAAGCGGCCGCGCATGGCGTTTTCGAGGGCCTGGGGCTGCTCGAAGATCTCCTTCAGCATGTAGTGCGGGTGGTCGCCGAGCTCGGCGTCGTCGACCGACCAGGTGACCTTGTCGATGACGGGGGAGACGTCGGCGAGGTCGAGGGTGCTAAGAGTGAAGCCGGCGGCGTTCACGTGCACCAGTTCGCCGTCCTTGAGGTAGACGACGTTTTGGGTGCGGGAGACCAGGGCGGAGACGTCGGAGGCGATGAGGTGCTCCTGATCGCCCACGCCCAGGATGAGGGGCGAGCCCTTGCGCGCGGCGACGAGTTCGCCGGGGTGGGAGGGGGAGAGGACGGCGATGCCGTAGGTGCCCTCGACGTGGAGGAGGGTCTTGCGGACGGCCTCGAGGAAACGCGAGGGGGAGTCGGCGGCGCCGTTGGCGGCGGGCGAGGCGGGTTCCTTGGCGAGATGGTAGGCCATCAGGTTGGCCAGCACCTCGGTGTCGGTCTCGGAGGCGAAGGAGTAGCCCTTGGTCAGGAGAAACTTTTTGATCGCGACGTAGTTTTCGATCACGCCGTTGTGGACGAGGACGACCTGGCCGTCGCTGGAGACGTGCGGGTGGGCGTTGGCGTCGGTCACTCCTCCGTGGGTGGCCCAGCGGGTGTGGGAAATGCCCGTGGTGCCCGCCAGGCGTCTGCCCGATGCCAGCTTGCCCAGATTGGCCACGCGGCCTACGGACTTGACCACGGTGACGCCCGCGTCCTGAAGCACGGCGATGCCGGCGGAGTCATAGCCGCGGTATTCGAGGCGCTTGAGGCCCTCGAGCATGATGGTGGCGGCTTTTTGCCGACCGACGTATCCGACGATTCCGCACATGAATTTTTTAAGGGTTTTAGCTGGCGAAGCTACGGGGCGGCGCAAAGTTTCCGCAAGGCTTTAGGCCAAACCCTTTACATGAGCCCTCAAAAGAATGTCCTGGCGGTGATCATGGGCGGCGGACGCGGCACGCGGCTGCACCCCCTCACGATGGAGCGTTGCAAGCCGGCGGTGCCGCTGGCCGGCAAGTATCGACTGGTCGACATCCCGATCAGCAACTGCATCAACAGCGACATCAACCGGATCTTCCTGCTCACGCAGTTCCACACCGCCTCGCTGCACCGGCACATCCAGAACACGTTCCACTTCGACCCCTTCGGCGGCGGCTTCGTGGACATCCTTTCGGCGGAACAGACCGAGAAGAACACCGACTGGTATCAGGGCACGGCCGACGCGGTGCGCCGCAATCTCCAGCATTTCCGCAACTTCCCCCACGACCTGGTGCTCATCCTCTCGGGCGACCAGCTCTACCGGATGGATTTTCGCAAGATCGTGGCCGACCACGTGGCGTCCGGCGCCGACGTATCCATCGCGGCGATACCTTTCCCGTTGTCGAAGGTCGAGGGCCTCGGCCTGATGCGGGTGAACGACGACCTGAGCATCTCCGAATTCGCCGAGAAGCCGAAGGATCCGAAAGTCATCAACAGCCTCGCGATCAGCGACAAGCTGCAGGCCAAGCTGGCCAATCCCTCCGGGGAGAAGCACTGCCTGGCCTCGATGGGCATCTACGTTTTCAACCGCAAGGCCCTGGCCGAGGCGCTGGACAACCAGATGACCGATTTCGGCAAGGAGGTCATCCCCTCGCTGCTGGGGAAGAAAAGGCTCTTTGCCCACGTCTTCGAGGGCTACTGGGAGGACATCGGCACGGTGAAGGCCTTCTTCGACGCCAATCTCGCGCTCACCAATCCGCTGCCGCCTTTCAATTTCTTCGACCAGACGGCCCCGATCTACAC
>JBDLWD010000103.1:0-8489 GCA_039804465.1 Verrucomicrobiota bacterium
ATCGCGGCCCGTCCCGCCGCGCCCGCGCCCAAGGCCGCACTGCCCGCGGCGCCCAAGCCCGCCGCCCCCGCCGGCGAGGTGCCGCGCGTGACCGCCCAGGTGCGCACCGTCATGACCACCAGCGGCCGGAGCAACGCGCCCAAGCCACAGGGCCAGCCGCCCGCAGAAGGTGGCCCGGCCCCGCAACCGCCCGAGCCCCCGAAGGCGGGTTGATTACTCCCTCAAGGGCGCGCGAAAGGCGCGCCCTTTTTTACGCGCTCGTTTCTGTCCCGCGTCTATTGGTGGGGGCGCGGTTTCGGTTTACTTCCGTTGCACGCGCGTGTCGGCCGCCTTGTGCAGTTTTTTCGGATACTCGGCGATGGCGTGCAGGCCGCGGCTTTCCTTGCGCTGCAGGGCGCAGGCGACGACGAGCTCGGCCACCTGGATGAGGTTGCGCAGCTCGAGCAGGCGGGGATCGAGGAGAAGTTCCAGTAGTATTCCTGCGTCTCCCGGGCGAGGGTGGCTATGCGGGTGCGCGCGCGCTCGAGGCGCTTGGTCGTGCGCATGATGGACACATAGTCCCACATGGTGCGGCGCAGCTCATCCCAGTTGTGGGCGATGACCACCCGTTCGTCCTGATCGCCGCCGCCGAGGTCGCGCCAAGGCGGGATGACGGGCGCGGGCGCATCCAGTTTTTTGATACGCTTCAGGTAGGCGTCGACCGAGGCGGCGCCGCGGTGGGCCATGACGACGGCCTCGAGCAGCGAGTTGGAGGCGAGCCGGTTGGCGCCGTGCAGGCCGGTGCAGGCGACTTCGCCGCAGGCGTAGAGGCCGGGCAGGGTGGTCTCTGCCGCGAGCGTGGTGGCTACGCCGCCGCAGGTGTAGTGGGCGGCGGGCACGACGGGGATCTTGTCCTTGGCGATGTCGATGCCCTCGTCGGCGCAGGCCTTGTAGATGAGGGGAAAACGGGAGCGCAGGAAGGCGGCGTTGCGGTGGGTGATGTCGAGCCACACGTGCGGCGCGCCGGTGCGCTTCATCTCGGCGTCGATGGCGCGGGCCACGATGTCGCGCGGGGCGAGGTCGGCGAGCTTGTGGTAGCGGGCCATGAAGGCCTCGCCGTCGGCGTTGCGCAGGATGGCGCCCTCGCCGCGCACGGCTTCGCTGACCAGGAAGCGTTTGCCCGAGGGCGAGTAGAGCGCCGTGGGGTGGAACTGGATGAACTCCATGTTCCTCACCTCCACGCCGGCGCGGTAGGCCATGGCGATGCCGTCGCCGGTGGCGATGTCGGGATTGGTGGTGTAAAGGTATACCTGCCCCGCGCCGCCGGTGCTGAGCATGACGACCGGCGCGTGAAACTCGACCACGCGGCCGTCGCGAACGTCCAGGGCGTAGACTCCGGCGACGCGGTCGGGGCCGGCGAGGGCGGCGGATTTTTTCCCGCGCCGTTTGGCGATCTTGCCGGTGGTGACGACGTCGATGGCGAAGAAGTGCTCGAATAGGGCGATGCGCGGCTCGCGTGCGATGGACCTGGTGAGCGCGTTCTCGATCGCCTTTCCGGTCATGTCCTTCACGTGGAGGATGCGGCGCTCGCTGTGGCCGCCCTCGCGGCCGAGGTCGTAGCCGCCGTCGCCGTCGCGCGAGAACTTCAGCCCGAGGTCGATCAGCTCGCGCACGCGCTCAGGGCCGTCGGTGATGATTTGTTTCACCACCTTGCGGTCGCAGAGGCCGTCTCCCGCGACGAGGGTGTCGGTGACGTGCTTGGCGAAGTCGTCGGTCTGGGCGGTGACGACCGCGATGCCGCCCTGGGCCCAGTTGGTGTTGGAGTCGGCCTTGTTTTTCTTGGTGAGGATGGCCACCGAGCGACCCTGGCGGGCGACCTTCAGCGCGAAGCTCAGGCCGGCGATGCCGGAGCCGATGACGAGGACATCGTAGCGGCGCGCGGCTGGCGGGACGGCGGAGGTCGACTCGGGTGCGCCTTGGGGCGCGGGTGCTGCTGGGGTCACAGGACGATGTTATCGATCAAACGCACTTCGTCCACCCAAGCGGCGATCGCGATGAGGCCGCGGCCGGGTTCGAGCTCCTTCATCGGTTCCATCGTGAGGCGGTCGACGAGGGAGACGTAGATGACGCGCACGCGGCGCTGCTGGCTAAGGATGTGGGTGGCCTCGGCGATGAGGCGGTCGGAGCGGCGCTCGCCGGCGGCGACCATGTCGCGGGCTTTGAAAAGGGCGCGGCTGATGGCGAGGGCCTCGGTGCGCTGGGTGGCGGTCAGGTAGCGGTTGCGCGAGCTCATCGCGAGGCCGTCCGGCTCGCGCAGCGTGGGGGCCACTACCACGTCGACGGTGAAATTGAGGTCCGTGACCATCTTTTGGATGACGGCGACTTGCTGCGCGTCCTTCTGGCCAAATACGGCGAGATCGGGCCGGCACATGTTGAACAACTTGGCGACCACGGTGGTCACGCCGCGGAAGTGGCTGGGACGGGAAACGCCTTCGAGGGGCTTTGCCACGCGCTCCTCGGTGATGTAGGTCGAGTAACCCTTGGGGTAAACCTCCTCGGCCGGAGGGGCGAAGACGTAGTCGGCGCCGGCGGACTCGCACTTCGCGACGTCTGCCTCCAGTTCGCGCGGGTATTTGTTAAAATCCTCGCTGGGAGCAAACTGGGTGGGGTTGACGAAAATGGACACCACCACCTTGTCTGCCCGCTCGGCGGCGAGGCGGATAAGGCTGAGGTGGCCCTCGTGGAGCGCGCCCATGGTCGGCACGAGCCCGATGATCTGGCCCTTCGAGCGAAGCTCGTGGGCGAGGGTCTGCATCTCGGTGACGGAAGTGATGATTTGCATGGCGGGGCGTGTCGCTCGATGAGACGACGGGCTTGAACTAAGGCGGGGCGCGCCTCTTGTTCAAGTGTTTCACCCAACGCTCACCGCTCCCATCGCCATGATCCGCATCAACGAGAACTACCTGAAGCTCAAGGCCAGCTACCTCTTTTCCGACATCGCCAAGCGCGTCGGAGCCTATACCGCCGCCAATCCCGACAAGCCCGTCATCCGCCTCGGCATCGGCGACGTCACCGAGCCGCTGCCCCAGGTCTGCATCGACGCGCTGAAGAGCGGCGCCGAGGAGCTCGCCAATCGCGCCACCTTCAAGGGCTACGGCCCCGAGCAGGGCTACGCCTTTCTTCGCGAGGCCATCGCGGCCAACGACTACGCCGCCCGCGGCTGCCCCATCTCCGCCGACGAGATCTTCGTCTCCGACGGCTCCAAGTGCGACTGCGGCAACATCCAGGAAATCTTCGCCACCGAGGGCCTCCAGCTCGCCATCCCGGACCCCGTGTATCCGGTTTACGTCGACACCAACGTCATGGCCGGCCGCACCGGCGCCAACCTCGACGGCCGCTACCAGGGCATCACCTACCTCGAGTGCACGCCCGCCAACGGCTACGTGCCCGCCATCCCGTCCTCCGCGAGCGATCTGATCTACCTCTGCTTCCCCAACAATCCCACCGGCGCCGTCGCCACCCGCGAGCAGCTCGTCGCCTGGGTCGCCTACGCGAAGGCGAACAAGGCCGTCATCCTCTTCGACAGCGCCTACGAGGCCTACATCCGCGACCCGAAGATCCCGCACTCCATCTACGAGATCCCCGGCGCCGACGAGGTCGCGATCGAGTTCCGCAGCTTTTCCAAGACCGCCGGCTTCACCGGCACTCGCTGCGCCTACACCGTAGTGCCGAAGAAACTACAGGCCTTCGACAAGGCCGGCAACGCCCACTCCGTCCACGCCCTCTGGAACCGCCGCCACACCACCAAGTTCAACGGCGTTTCCTACCCGGTGCAGAAGGCCGCCGCCTCCATCTACACGGAGGCCGGCAAGGCCCAGGTGAAGGCCATGACCGACTTCTATCTCGGCAACGCCGCCCTGATCCGCGACGCCGTGACCAAGCTCGGCTTCACCTGCGTCGGCGGCGAAAACGCGCCCTACATTTGGGTAAACACCGGCCGCGATTCCTGGGAGTTCTTCGACCTCCTGCTCAACCAGGCGCAGGTCGTGTGCACGCCCGGCGCCGGCTTCGGCAAGTGCGGCGAGGGCCACGTGCGCATCAGCGCCTTCAACTCGCGCGAGAACGTCGAGAAGGCGCTCGCCCGCATCGCCGCGGCCTTGAAGTGAAGTCCGGCCGGAGAGGTGGCGTCTCTCCTCCGAGGTCTTTCGCCCGTCGCGCCCCTGCGCGGCGGGTTTCTTTTTGGCCAGTCACTTCTATGTCGGCTCGAGATGGCGCAGATCCATTTTGTGCAGCGTAGATTTCGTCTGGCCCCTTCGCCTCACAGCGTTTTGATTTATCGATAACCTTACCCCCTTGGCTTTGTTTCCACAGTCTTTCGCAGGCCGGCGCACCCTGTCCGCCTTTACTCTCGCCCTGGTCGCATCCGCCGGCTTTTTGGCCGAAGGTTGCTTCCGCGGCAAAGACGCCGCGCCCGGCGGAGCGGGGCGGGTGCGGGTCACCTATTGGGAAAAGTGGACCGGAGCGGAGGCGGCGGCGATGCAGGAGGTCGTGGACGAGTTCAACGCCGCGCAGGATCGCGTGTGGGTCGACTTCGTGAGCATGGCCCAGATCGACCGCAAACTTCTGGTGGCCACCGCAGGCGGGAATCCGCCCGATCTCGCCGGTATCTGGCAGCAAAACATCACCTCGTTCGCCGACCGGGGCGCCTTGCTCGCGATGGACGACTTCATGCGCGCCGACGCGAGCGCTTCCCAATCCTCGGGCGACGCGGTCGATGGCTTCATGGCCCGTTATGTGCCCGTGTATGCCGACATGTGCCGCGCGTCCGGCGGCCGGGTCTATGCGCTGCCGACCACGCCCTCGGTCGTGGCCTTGCACTGGAACAAGGCCCTGTTTCGCGAGGCGGGTCTCGACCCCGAGCGGCCTCCGCGCACGCGGGCCGAGCTGGACGAGTTCGCGCGCCGGCTCACCAAGCGTGATCCCGCCACGGGCGCGATCCTCCAGGCGGGCTTTCTGCCGCAGGAGCCGGGCTGGTGGCTGTGGGCCAATCCCCTTTGGTTTGGCGGCAGCTTCCTGGACGGGCGCGGCGAAATCAGCATCGGCCGGGATCCCGCCAATATGGAGTCGACCCGCTGGCTGAGGTCTTACACGGAGGAATACGGGAACGAGGCGCTGCAGCGCTTCGCCAGCGGTTTCGGCACCTTTGGCACGCCCCAGTCGGCCTTTTTCACCGGCAAGGTGGCAATGATTTTGCAGGGCGTATGGATGAACAACTACATCCGCCAGTTCGCGCCCGGGCTCGACTATGGCGTGGCCGACTGGCCCGCTGCGGACGAGGCCGCCCTGGCCCGCGCTCCCTTCACCGTGGCCGAGGCCGACGTGATCGTGATCCCCAGCGGAGCACGCCACCCCGAGGCGGCGTGGGCCTTCGTCCGGTATCTGAGCTCCGCCAATCCCGCGGCCCGATCCCGCGCCGAGCTCAGGGGCATGGAGCGTCTCTGTTTCCTCCAGGAGAAAAACTCCCCGTTGCGGGAGTGGAGCCCGTATTTCGAGCGGGAGCATCCGCACCCGAAGATATCGTTGTTTCGCCGTCTGTCGGAAAGCCCCTTGGCTGTTTACGCCCCCTCCATCGGGGTGTGGCAGGAATATTATCGGGAAATCAACACCGCCAACGAGAAGGTGCGGCTGCTCGAGGCCTCGCCCGAGGAGGCTTTCGCCTATGTGCAGGCGCGCATGGAGCCCAGCTGGCGCCGCCATCGTGAAAGCGTGGCGCGCCAGTCGCGCGTGTCGTTGTCGGCCGGCGGGCCCGCGAACCGGGGGGACGAGCCATGATGCACGGGGAGACGCGA
This sequence comes from Verrucomicrobiota bacterium, assembly GCA_039804465.1. GTDB lineage: Bacteria > Verrucomicrobiota > Verrucomicrobiia > Opitutales > Opitutaceae > IMCC26134_A. The sequence continues at coordinate 5,829 of JBDLWD010000103.1, forward strand.
CGGCTACTGAGAGGGCTGGGATTCACCGGCCTCTGGATCGTCGGCCTGGGGGTCTTCACCGCCTACCCGGTGCTCGCCTCGCTGTATTACAGCTTCTGCGACTACTCGATCCTGCAGCGGCCGGTCTGGATAGGCCTGGAGAACTTCCGCCAGCTCGCGACCGACGACGTGTTCTGGCTCTCCCTGCGCAACACCCTGTTTTTTGCCGCGTTCTCGGTGCCGCTCGGGACGATCGTCTCCCTCTCGCTGGCGCTGTTGCTCAATCAAGAGGTGCGCGGACGCGCCTTTTTCCGGGCGCTTTTCTATCTGCCCTCCATCGTGCCGGCGGTGGCCTCGTCGATGCTCTGGCTGTGGATTTTCAACGGCCAGCACGGTGTGTTGAACCAGGCGCTGGCTCCGGTTTTCGCGCTCTGGGGCGGCCAGCCGCCCGCCTGGCTGGGCGATCCGGCGTGGGCCAAGCCCGCTCTCGTGCTCATGAGCCTGTGGGGCGTGGGCAACTCGACCATCATCTACCTGGCCGGCCTCCAGGACGTGCCGCGCGAGCTGCATGAATCCGCCGAGCTCGACGGGGCCGGGCCGCTGCGGCGGCTCTGGCACGTGACGCTGCCGATGATTTCGCCGGTGATTTATTTCAATGTCGTGATGGGCATGATCGGCGCCATGCAGGTATTCACTCAGGCCTTTATCATGAGCGGCGGGCCCGATGGAAATCCGGCGCGCTCGACGCTCTTCTACGCCCTCTACCTCTACTCGACCGCGTTTTACGATCTGCGCATGGGCTACGCCTCGGCGATGGCCTGGGTGCTTTTCCTGTTCATCGCCGGCCTCACCTGGTTCGCGAACCGCATCGCCGCCAAGCGAGTGCACTACGCATCCTGATTCTCCGCGCCCGATGACCTCCCGCTCCTCGTCCGCGTATCGCTTCGCCATTTACGGTCTGCTCGGCGGGCTCGCGCTGCTCTTCGCCTTTCCTCTGGTCTGGATGTTCGCGACCTCCATCAAGCCGGTGGAGCAGACGATGGAGAGCCCGCCCACCTGGCTGCCCAGGGAGCACCGGGTTTTGTTGGGCGGCGAGCAAGTGGAGGTGAATCTCGACGCGCGCGTCGCTGCGCCCTCGCTCTGGCTGGTGCGCGACGGTTCGGCCGGGGGCGAGCACCGCCTCGTGCCGGCGGAGGGCTTCGATCCCGCCGCGTTCGAGGGCTGGCGGATCGCCGCCCGGCCCGAGCCGGGCTGGTGGCTGGTCACCGAGCGGTTTTCCACCAAGGTCCGCGAACGTGCGCCGCGTCGCGACGTGGTTCCGCCCGATGCGGTGCAGACGCGCGTGCGGCCGCGGTGGGAAAACTACCCGGTGGCGCTCGCCTCGATGGGCGGGCGCAGCGTGGAGGCGGCGGAGGGCTCGGTGGAGGAACGCGCCTTCAACCCGGAGACCGACGCGACCTTCCTCGACTTTCTTGGCAACACCCTGGTCGTCTGCGTGCTCGGCGTGCTGGGCGCCGTGCTCTCGAACGCGATCATCGCCTATGGTTTCGCTCGGCTGAAATGGCGCGGGCGCGACGCGCTTTTCGCCCTGACGCTCGCGACGATGATGGTGCCCTTTCCGGTGCTGATGGTGCCCCTCTACGGCGTGTTCAAGGACCTCGGCTGGGTGGGCACGCTGCTGCCGCTCTGGGCGCCGGCGTGGTTCGGGGGCGCGTTCAACATTTTCCTCATGCGGCAAGTCTTCCGCACCATCCCCGAGGAGTTGAGCGAGGCCGCCCGCATAGATGGCGCGAGCGAGTGGCGTATCTTCTGGCAGATCGTGCTGCCGCTCAGCCGGCCGGTGCTGGCCGTCGTGGCCCTGTTTCATTTTCTCCATGCTTGGAACGACTTTCTCGGGCCGCTGCTCTACCTGACGCGCAAGCCCACCTTCACCCTCGCGCTGGCCTTGCAGAACTTCCAGTCCCAGCAGGGTGGCGTGCAGTGGCACCACCTCATGGCGGCGAGCATGGTGACGGTGCTGCCGGTGATCGTGCTCTTTTTCTTCGCCCAAAAAACCTTCATTCGCGGCATCGCCACGACCGGCTCGAAGTCTTGAATCCCGGCCATCATGCCGGATTCCCCCGCATCCTCCGCTCCCTCCATCGCGCCGGCCACGCCCTCGGCTTTCCGGCGTCATGTGTGGCCGCTGCTTTTGCAGAACCGCGTTCTGATCGCGGGTGCCGTCGTGCTGGTGGGCCTGAGCGGCGGCGCGGTGGCGGTGCAGAACGTGTTCCCGAAGTGGCTGTTCTCCTACGTGCTGGACGTGGAGGGGATCGCGACCGCGGAGCGCTGGCGCCGGCTGGCCTGGCTGGCGGCCGGCTACCTCGTGCTCACCAGCATCGTGCGCATGATGTTCTGGCACGTGGGCTACCGGCTGTTCACCCGCGCGCGCGAGCAGGTGATCTTCGCGCTGCGGGGAAAGTTTTTTCGCCATGTGAACCACCTGTGCCTGCGCTTTCACGGCGCGCACTCCTCGGGAGAATTGTTCAGCTACCTGTTCGGTTCGCCGCTGCGCGCGGTGATGGATTTTTTTCAGCATGCCACCATGAACCTGCCGAGCTCCGTGGCCGGCGTGGTGGTGACGCTGGGCTTGTTTTGGCAATGGGACCGGGTGATCGCCGCGCTCCTCATGGTCACCGCCGC
>JBDLWD010000104.1:0-2861 GCA_039804465.1 Verrucomicrobiota bacterium
TGGCGAGCAGCACTTTCTTCACGATGGCGCGCTCGAGCAGGCCGGGATCGGCGGACAGGGCTCCGGCCAGGAACTGGTCGCCAGGAAGAAACAGCACGACGAATTCCGGCGAGGGCTGGAACTGTTCCCAGTAAGCCTTTGCGCCAAGCGCGTCCACGTGGTTGCGGACTTGTGTGGCGTGGGCGGTGAGGCGAGCGGCGCGCGTGGCCTCGTCCGGCGCGGAGGCGGCTTCGCGGTAGGCCTCGTTGGGCGCCTTGGCGTCTACCACGATTTGCTGGCCTCCCGGCAAGCGGACCAGCAGGTCGGGGCGGAGGCGGGCGCGGTCTTCCAGGGTCACCGAGGACTGTTCGGTAAAATCGCAGTAGTCCGTCATGCCCGCCAGCTCGACCACGCGGCGGAGTTGCAACTCGCCCCAAGTGCCCGCCGTGGTGGTGGAGCGCAAGGCGGTGGAGAGGCGGGCGGTCTCGGTTTGAAGCGTGGACTGGGACTGGGCCAGCGCCTGGAGCTGCTGGCCCAAGGCGGCGGCCGACTCGGCGCGGGTCTTGTCGAAGGCGGTGATCTTGGCCTCCACCTGGCCGAGCGTCTCGCGCAGGGGTTTTACCAGCGCCTCGATGGCGAGCTGACGCTTTTCCAGGTCGTTGTCCGCCATCTGCCGTGTGTTGCCCAGGGTCTCCTTGGCGAGCTCGAGGAAGGCGGCGTTGTTGGCCTGCAAGGCCGCGGCTGAAAGGGCCTTGAATTCGTTCGTCAACCGCGCCTGAGCCTCGGTTAGGGCGGCTATTTTTTCCGTCGCCGCAGCGCGTTCGGCGGCGAGCGCGGTCTGGGCGGCCGCTACATCGGCTGCTCGCTTGTCCGCCTCTATCCTAGCCTCCGTCAGGGCCGCATCCCGCGCCGCGAGGTCGGTTTGCAGGCGGACGCTCTCGGCGTCGCGGGCCAGCAGACGTTCGCCGAGGGCGAGCGTCTGTGCCCTGAGGTAGAGCCAGGCCCCGCATCCACCCGCCGCCAGTCCCAGAAAAAGAAAAAGAGTTTCGGTCATGGAATACGATAGGAACTGCAACTTCGCCGGGGGCTGCATGGAAGCCGTAAATACCGTCTCTTTGTCAGCGGACCCTGCCCGGCCTCGTCCGGTAAAACCAAGCCGCGACGTCTGGCGGACTGAGGCGGCATGTCGCGCGAGGCCGTGCTTGCGGCGCAGAGTGCCTCGGATTGGGGTGTCTGGTTATTCCGCCAATGTCTGCCCGCACCCTGCCGATCTACGAACTCGAGAACCCGCTCGTCGCGGCGCTGCGCGCTCAGGGCAGGGTGGTGGTGCAGGCTCCCACCGGATCGGGCAAATCCACCCAGATTCCGCAGATGCTGCGCACGCACGGCTTCCTGGAAAATGGCGAGGTCGTGGTGCTCCAGCCGCGCCGGCTCGCCGCGCGCATGCTGGCCCGGCGGGTGGCGGACGAGGTCGGCTGCCCGCTCGGCGACGAGGTGGGCTACCAGATTCGCCTCGAGGCGCGCGTCTCGGCCAGGACTAGGGTTCGTTTCGTGACCGAGGGCATCCTGCTTCGTCAGATGTCGTTCGACGCGTCTCTGCGCGGCGTCGCGGCGCTGGTCTTCGACGAGTTCCACGAACGCCACCTTTACGGCGACATCTCGCTCGCCCGGGCCCTGCAAATCCAGGCGACCGCGCGGCCCGACCTGAAGATCGTCGTCATGTCCGCCACGCTCGACGCGCAGGGCCTCGCCGACTACCTCAAACCTTGCGAGATTCTCACTTCGCAGGGGCGCAGCTTCCCCGTGGCGATCGAATATCTGCCCAAAACGGTCAACTTCGAGGCCGAGCCGGTCTGGGACGTCGCCGCCCGCGAGTGCGCGCGCGTCGCCTCCGAGACCGATGGCGATTTTCTCGTCTTCATGCCCGGTGCCTACGAGATCGGCCGCACCGTCTCGGCCTTGGCCGGACATCGCGCGCTCAATGGCTGCGTCGTCTTGCCGCTGCATGGCGAGCTGCCGCCCGAGGCCCAGGATCGCGCCGTAGCGCGCACCAGCACGCGCAAGATCATCGTCTCCACCAACGTCGCGGAAACCTCGCTCACCATTGATGGTGTAACCGTGGTGGTCGACTCCGGCTTGGCCCGTCAGGCCAAGTTCGATCCCAACCGCGGCATCAACACTCTTCTCGTGGAGAAAATCTCCCGTGCGAGCTCCGATCAGCGCGCCGGTCGCGCCGGTCGCACCGCCCCGGGCCGCTGCGTGCGCCTCTGGACCGAGCGCGAGCACGCCCAGCGCGCCGCGCAGGAGCTGCCCGAAGTGCGCCGACTCGATCTCGCCGAGGTCGTGCTTACCCTCAAGGCCAGCGGCATCGATGACGTCGCGGCTTTTCCGTGGCTGGAGAAACCCGACCCAAAGGCGCTTGATCGCGCGGAGATGTTGCTCGCCGACCTGGGCGCCCTGGCCGCGCCCGCCTCGGGCAAGGGTCCTGCGCGCATCACTGAGACGGGCCGGCGCATGCTGCGCTTCCCCGTGCACCCGCGCTACGCGCGCATGCTGCTCGAGGCCGACGCCCGCGGCTGCGTGCGCCCGGTCGCGCTCATGGCGGCGCTCACCCAGGGGAGAAGCTTCCTCCAGCGCGGCCTGCCCCGGGCGGTCGACGACGCCCGCGACGAGACACTCGGCGAGGAGTCCGAGAGCGACTTTTTCCTGCTCATGCGCGCCTGGCGTTTCGCGGACAAGGCCGGCTACGGTCTCGACGCCTGCCGCCGGCTCGGCATCCACGCCCAGGGCGCGCGCGCCGTGGGGCCGCTCTTCGAGTCCTTCCTCGAGATCGCGGAAAAAGAGGGGCTCGACGTCTCCGATAAGCCGGTGGACGGCGTCTC
>JBDLWD010000105.1:0-3573 GCA_039804465.1 Verrucomicrobiota bacterium
AGCGCGTGAGCCGCGTCGGTGTCGGTCGTGGAGGAACGCACCGAGAACCCTTTCTCGGCCCACTCGATCACGGCGTATTCGTCCTTCTTGTCGATGCGGCGGTGGACGATGGCGTCGGTCGCGGTCAGCTCGAGCTCCCGCACCTCGCCCTCGCGGTAGATGGCGTGGCCCCGCTCCAGCTGATCGGCGGTGAAATACGCCTCCCAGTTGTGTTCCAGACGGCTGAACCAAAACTCGAGCGAATGTGGGGTGTAGACGCGTTTGGGGCCGTGGTTTTGCATCCGCGAAAGGGATTAGCGCAAACCCCGTGCAGGATGCGTTCAACCTTTAATTCCGCCCCTGCATAATCTCCGCCAAAGCCTCCTGCGTGCGCGCCGCCGCCCCTCGATTGGCCCGATGCCAGAGTAAACCGGCCTCGCCCGCCGCGCGCCGGGCGTCCGGATCGGCGGCCAGCGCTTTCACCGCGGAGGCCAGCCCGGCTGCGTCCGCCACTTGTCTGGCCGCGCCGCCCTGGATCAATTCTCGCGCGATAAGCCGGAAGTTCGCCGTGCCCGGACCGAAGATCACTGCCTTGCCGCGCGCCGCGGCCTCGACCGGGGTCTGGCCCTCGGTGTGCGGTGGCAGGGTTTTGCCCACGAAGACGATCTCGCCGAGCGCGAGCAGCCGGGCCAGCTCGCCGGTGGTGTCGGCCACGGCCACGTCGACCTGGCCTGCGGCGGCGCCGCGCGAACGAAAATGATAACGCGCCCCGCTCGCCGCCAGCAGCGCCTCGATTTCGCGGCGGCGTTCCGCGTGCCGCGGCACCAGCAGAAGGCGCCACCCGGCCGCGGCCCCGCCCATCTCGCGCCAGGCCTGCACCAAGGCCGCTTCCTCGCCGGGCCAAGTCGAGGCCCCGAGGAGCAGGCGCGCTTCGCCAAGGCCCAGCTCGCGGCGGTAGTTGTCCGCCTCTGCCGGCGTCACCTCGGGGAGCGCCACGTCGAGCTTGAGATTGCCCGTCAAGGTTATGCGCTCCGCCGGAACGCCAAAGCTGGCGAAGCGCTCCGCATCGCCCGTGCTCGCGGCCAGCACGCGCGTGAGCCCGCGGGTGAGCAGACGCGCGAGCGGGCCCAAGCGGCGCATGCGGCGAAAGCTGCGATCGGAAAGCCGGGCGTTGATCGCGACCGCAGGCACGCCGCGCAGAGCCGCCTGGTGCAAATGCTCGGGCCAGCGCTCGCCCTCCATAAGCACCAACACGTCGGGCTGGATCGCCCGCCAAGCCCGCGCTGAGCAGGGCCAGAAATCGATCGGAAAATAACCCAGCGCAAGGACCGCCCCCGTGGTCAGGTAGCGGTTCTCCGCGAGGGCATGGCCGGTGCTGGTGGTGGTGGTCAGATACACCTCCACCGAGGGGTCGCGCCGCCAGGCCTCGATCAGCGGCGCCACCGCCAGCATCTCGCCAACGCTGACCGCCTGCAGCCAGACGCGCCGCGCGCCCGGGCGCTTGCGCGGAAGAGAATGCGTGGCGCCGAAACGCTGCAAGAAATTCGCCCCGTAGCCGCCGCGCCGCCGCATCCGCCACCCATAGTAGGGCGCGGAAAGCAACGCGAGGGGCAGAAACACAAGGCGATAGAGCCAGAGCATACGAAATCGTAAATGGCTAGGAACCTCATCCCCGAGCGGCGCTCAAAACAATTCCCCCATAAGGCTTTTTTCGGTCGTCATCCCCCTAGGTTACTTGGTCATTTCCATCATGCGTTTCCCCACCCTGCTGCTCGGTGTCTGGCTCGCCCTGATCGCATCCGTTAACGCCGCCTCCGAGCCGCGTCCGCCCCTGCTTTTCCCTCCCGCCCCCGGCGTCACCGATCTGGCCGCCGATCCCGCCATCGAGGCCGGCGAACTGCCCAACGGCGTTCGTTACGCCGTCCGTTCCAACCCCGAGCCGCGCGGCCGCGCCTCGCTGCGTCTCATTGTCGCCGCCGGCGCGTTTCACGAGACCGAGGCGCAGCGCGGTCTCGCCCATTTTCTCGAGCACATGGCTTTCAACGGCAGCGCACACTACCCGCCCGGCACGCTCATCGAATTCTTCCAACGCATGGGCATGAACTTCGGCGGCCACACTAACGCCTACACGTCCTTCGATCGCACCGTCTACAAGCTGGAGCTGCCCGACACCAAGCCGGAGACGCTGGCCGAGGGCTTTCGCGTTCTGGCCGACTTTGCCGGCGGCCTTTTGCTCAAACCCGAGGAGATCGACCGCGAGCGCGGCGTCGTGCTCTCGGAAAAACTCGCCCGCGACTCCGCCGATTACCGCTCCGCCGTCGCCGGCTACGATTTCTTCTTCGCCGGCACCCTCCTGCCCGCACGCCTGCCCATCGGCCTCGAATCGGTGATCAAGGTCGCCGACCGTCCTCTTTTCTCGGACTTCTACGACACGTGGTATCGCCCCGAACGCCTCGCCGTCGTGGCCATCGGCGATTTCGCGACCGAGGCGGCCAAAAAACCGCTCGTCGAACTGTTCTCGCCGCTCGCCGCCCGCGCCCCCGCCCGCCCCACCCCCGACTACGGCACGCCCGCCCCGCGCGCCGAAGCCGTGACCTTCGGCCACCACCACGAGGCCGAGGCCAGTGCCACTTCCGTCGCGCTCCAGGTCGTTATACCTCCCGACCTGCGACCTGACGCCGCCGAAAAACGCGTGCGTGAACTGCCGCTCCAGCTCGCCTACTCCATGCTGAATCGCCGCCTCTCGGAGCTCGCCAAGGCCGAGTCCGCGCCCTTCGTCCGCGCCAGCGCCAGCCGCGACGCCTTCCCGGGCGTGTTCGACGGCGCCGGCCTGGACCTCGTCGCCCGCCCCGGACAGTGGGCCGAAGCCCTGCGCGCGGGAGAAAACGAGCTGCGCCGCGCCCTGCTCTTCGGTTTCCGTGGCCACGAACTGCGCGAAGCCGCCGCCGAGCTGCGCAACGCTCTGGAGCAGGCCGCCAAGACCGATCCTACCCGCCGCTCCGAGGAGCGCGCCGACACCCTCGTGGACGCCTTCATCGAAGGCACCGTGCCCACCACGCCCGCCGCCGATCTCGCCTTGCTCGGGCCGGCGCTCGCAGCGGTAACGCCCGAGGATTGCCACGAGGCGCTCAAAGCCGCCTGGAGCTCCGCGCAAGGCCGCCTCGTCGGCGTCTTTGGCAACACCGACCTCGGCGACGCCGAGGCCGCCCGCGCCGCCATCGCCCGCGCCTACGCGGCCGCCGCGGCCGTCGAGGTCACCGCCCCGCCCGAGCGCGCGGACACGCCTTGGGCCTATGAAAACTTTGGGCCTGCAGGCGCAGTCGCCTCGCGTCGCGAGGTCGCCGACCTCGGCATAACCCAAGTCGAGTTCGCCAACGGAGTTCGCCTGAACCTCAAACGCACCGATTTCGAGGCGGGCGTCATCGCCCTGCGCGCCCGCGTCGGCGCCGGCAAGCTCATCGAACCGCGCGACCAGCCCGGACTGGCCTTTTTCGCCGGCGCGGCGTTCACCGCCGGCGGTCTGGGGAAGCACTCCGACGACGAGCTCCGCCGCATTCTCGCCGGCCGCAATGTCGGCGTCGGCCTCCAAGTCGC
>JBDLWD010000106.1:0-4756 GCA_039804465.1 Verrucomicrobiota bacterium
CTTGTTCTGGGTGCCGGGATAACGGTAAACGTAGGACTCGCCCCAGGGATCGAGCGGGAGTTTGCCGCCTTTGGCGTCGATGTAGGGCCCCTTCCAACGCTCGGCGCGGCTGGAGGGCGCGGTGACGAGGGAGTCCAGACCCTCGGCGGTGGAGGGAAAGTCGCCCAGATCGATGCGGTAGCGGACCAGCGAGGTCTTGATCGAGTCGTTCACGAAGATCCGCGCGATGGACGCCTGGCTGTCGCCGAAGATCTTGTCGACGTTCTTGACCGCGAGGCCGACGAGCAGGCCGATGATCGCGAGCACGACGAGGATCTCGAGTAGGGTAAAACCGCGGCGCGAGGCGAGCGGACGGCGGGAGCGGGAGGATGGCAACATGAGGAGAAAAGAAGCGGTTAAAACGAAGGGGGGGCGCGGCGCGAACGCCCGGCGGACGAACCGGCGGAACGGGTGCGTCGGCGAAAACTCAGGGGGTGATCACAGGGGCGGGCGCGGCGGCGTCGGCCGGAGCGGGCGCCGGCGCGGGAACGGGCGTGGCGGGCTGGCCCTGCTGGGGCTTGCCGGCGTTGCGCAAGGCGCGGCGACGCCGCACCTCGGCGGCCACCGCCTCAAGACGGCGCGCGTCGGCCGCGGCGGGCTCGGCGCGTTTCTGGTCGCCACCGCCGGGCGCCACGACGCCGTTCGCCGGAGCGGGGGCGGCCATCATGGCCGATACCGGGGCGCCCGCCTGAATGGTGGCGCGTTTCAGCGAAAGCTTGGTGGCGCGCCCGTCCTGCTCGATCTCGAGCGTGCTGGTGGCCGAGTCGTAACTCTTCACCTTGAACGGACCGGAGTCATCTCCTTCGCGCACCCAACGGCCCTTGTTCGCCGTTGTGTCGAATACGCTGTAAGAGGTGCCTCCACCGTCCGTGACCATGCCGCGAAACTCCAGCGTGCCTTGCTCGGCCTGAGGGCCGGCGGCCGCCGCAGCCGCTCCGGAGGGCGCGAAGGGCGAACGATCCAGCAGGGTTTGCAGGTTGGCCGCGCTGAGGTTGCCCGCGCCGGCGACAAGAGCGCAGGCCAGACCAAGGACTTTAAAGGCAACGGACTTCATCGAATGAGAGGGGATACGAAGGCAGGCGGCCGCCGCTTTGGCAACCTTACCCTGTGACGCCCGCCAGTCTTTACGGTTTCAGCACGATTTTGCCAAACTGGCCGCCGCGCTCCATGAGATCGAAGGCCTCGCCGGCCCGCTCGAAGGGGAAAACTTCGCTCACCACCGGCTCGATCCGGTATCGCTCCACCCCGGCGAGCATCGCCGCCCAGTCCGCCGGACTGCCCATCGTGGTCCCTAGCAGGCTGAGCTGACGCCAAAATACCTTGCGCATGGGCAGGACGTTGGGGTTGCCGCGGGTGGCGCCAAAAAACGCGATGCGGCCGCCCGGCGCCGCCAGATCCACCAACGTCTCGAAACCCGCTCCGCCCGCGCTGTCGATGATCACGTCGAAAAATCCGCCGGCCTCCGCCCGCGCCGCCTCCGCCCAGCCGGGCTTGGTGTAATCAAAGCCGCCCCTCGCCCCCAGCGCCCGGGCGCGGGCGATTTTTTCCCCGCTGGAGGAGCTAACCCAAACCTCCGCACCCGCGGCCACGGCAAATTGAAGGGCGAACAACGCCGTGCCGCCGCCGATGCCGCCCACCAGCACGCGTTCCCCGGCCGCGACTCGCGCACGCGTCATCACCGCGCGCCAGGCGGTCAGCCCCGCCAAAGGCAGCGCGGCCGCCTGCGCGTCGTCCAGATGGGCGGGCGCGAGCGCCAGTTGCGCGACCGGCACCGCCACCTTCTCCGCCAGCGTGCCGTCGCGCGGCAGGCCAAGGATGGAAAACTCCTCCCCTTGCGCGGCCTCGCCCGGGCCCCAGCCGAAAGAGGGATTGATGATGACGCGGCGCCCCATCCACTCGGCCGCCATTGCCCCCGAGCCCGCCGCCACCACCCGCCCCACCCCGTCGGAGCCGGGTATGGAGGGGAATTTGAGCCCCGCGTATTGGCCCAGTTTTATCCAAACGTCGCGGTGATTGAGCGCGGCGGCGGAGATAGCTACCACGACCTCCCCAGGACCGGGCACGGGATCGGAAACCTCGCGGACTTCGAGCTGGTTGACGGCGGTCAGTTGGATGGCGCGCATAAACCGAGCACAAAACCAGCAAACTCCAGCCACGCCAGCCGTCATTGGACATTGGTCATTGGACATTGCTCATTCCCGCGCCAAAAGCGCGGGCGTGCTACTCGCCCTCCACAAACCCTACGGCGTGCTCTCCCAGTTCACCCCCGAGCCCGGCTCCGCTTGGAAAACCCTGGGCGACCTCGCACCACGCCTCCCCGCCCGGGTCTACCCCCTCGGGCGCCTCGACGCCGACAGCGAGGGGCTGCTGCTTCTTTCCGACGAAGCCGGCCTGAACACGACGCTGCTCGACCCGAAAAACGCCCACGAACGCGAGTATTGGGTGCTCGTTGAACGCGTCACGACGGACGATGCCTTGGCGCGACTCGCCGCAGGCGTGAAACTCTCCGACCACGCCTGCGCCCCGCTCAAGGTCCGCCGTCTCGCCGAGGCCGAAGCCGCCTCGCTCCCGCCCCGCGATCCCCCCGTGCGCTTTCGCAAGAACGTGCCCGACGCCTGGCTGTCCATTGCCCTCCACGAAGGCAAAAACCGCCAGGTGCGCCGCATGACCGCCGCAGTCGGCCACCCCACCCTGCGCCTCGTGCGCTGGCGCATCGGCGCCCTCACCCTCGCCGACCTCGGCCTGCTCGCCACCCCCGGCGCCTGGCGCGAACTCTCCGCCGCCGAACGCCGCGCCGCCTTCGCCACCTGATCGCCAGTCTTTTGCGTGCCCGATAAAAAACGCTTGCCGCACCCGCCCGCGGTTTATGAACGTCTGCCTCTGCGTTAGTGAACGTTCTTTGGTTAAGAATCTACACCATGACTGGTCTCGCATCCTGCGGGATTGGAACGGTGGCACCGGCTGCACCCGAGGCTGACAACCCCGGACGCGGCGGGTGGCACGGAATCCCTCCAGATTCCCTACAGTCGTGAAACCCAACCTAAAACCACCTAAACATGTCCATCGCCGTTAGTTCAGAAACCATCGCCTCCTTCAAGCACCACGAAAAAGACACCGGTTCCTCCGAGGTCCAGATCGCGCTGCTCACCGCCCGCATCAACCACCTCACCGAGCACCTGCGCACCCACCGCAAGGACTTCCACAGCCGCCGCGGCCTCCTCCAGATGGCCAGCCGCCGTCGCAAGCTCCTCGACTACGTGAAGCGCGGTGACGTCAACAAATACACCGAGCTCCTCACCAAACTCGGCCTCCGCAAGTAAAGTTTTGGCCCCTTTGGAGGCGATCCGATCCGCGGATCGCCTCTTGTCTTTACCGACATCGCCGCGCCCCGGACCGAGATGTTTCCATAGGCCGCCCGAAGCCAGCCCTTCGGTCTCCCTCTCGAAATCTCTCGTCCGCCGACGATAAAGAGCCGGGCCCCGGTCGCCGCCGAGCGACCGGCCGATCCTTACAGATTTCCCGAAATCCCTTTCAGCCCCTCCTGCGCATGCGCGCGGGCTCCCTACGCGGACGCCCCGCCCCCTCGCGCGGCAGGACCGAAAAACCCCGAACCCGCGGCCGCGCGTCGCCGCCCGTTCGATCCCATCCGCGGCGCGCAACCGTATCCGAATAGAAACTACTAGAAAGCATCCGTCATGTCCCTGCATCAAAAACACGTCGTCAAGGTCTCCGGCCTCGACCTCACCTTCAGCACCGGCTCCTACGCCGCCCTCGCCAACGGCGCCGTCAACGTCTCCGTGGGCGAGACCAACGTCTTCGTCACCGCCTGCGTCTCCGCCTCGGTCAAGCCCGGCCAGGACTTCTTCCCCCTCACCGTCGACTACCGCGAGAAATACTTCGCGGCCGGCCGCTTCCCCGGCGGCTACTTCAAGCGCGAGGGCAAGCCCTCCGAGAAGGAGATCCTCACCTCCCGCCTCTGCGACCGCCCCTGCCGCCCCCTCTTCCCCGAGGGCTTCCTGAACGAGGTCCAGATCATCGGCCAGCTCCTCTCCGCCGACCAGCTCAACGAGTCCGACATCGCGATGGTCAACGGCGCCTCCGCCGCCCTCGCCATCTCCGACATTCCCTGGGCCGGCCCCATCGGCTGCGTCCGCGTCGCCGAGGTTGACGGCCAGTTCGTCGCCAACCCGAACCTCGACCAGATGGCCTCCAGCACCCTCGACCTCATCTACGTGGGCACCGAGAAGGACATGCTAATGATCGAGGGCTCCGCCGACCAGATCCCCGAGGACCGCTTCATCCAGGCCCTCGAGTTCGGCCACCAGGCCATCCAGCCCATCATCGCCGCCATCAAGGAGCTCGTCTCCCTCTGCGGCAAGACGAAGGCCGTCTTCAACCTCGTCGGCGCCACGCCCGAGGCCCGCGCCATCATCGAGCGCGTCGTCCCCGCCGAGCGCCTCTCCGCCGCCATCTTCGGCAAGGAAAAGGCCGCCCGCGGCGCCGCCGTGAAGGCCCTCAAGGAAGAGGCCAAGGCTGTCCTCGTCGCCGAGCTCGGCGCCGACAAGTTCACCGACGTCGACCTCAACGTCGTCTTCGAAGACCTCCAATACACCGCCTACCGCAACACCGTCCTCGAGAAGGGCGTGCGCGCCGACGGCCGCGGCCAGAAGGACCTCCGTCCCCTCCAGGCCCTCGTGGGCGTCCTCCCCCGCGTGCA
>JBDLWD010000107.1:0-3547 GCA_039804465.1 Verrucomicrobiota bacterium
ACCGGGTCGTAGCCCTTCTCAGCGGCCCAGTCCTTCGCCTTTTTGTCGAACTCTACGGTGACACGACGCTCGGCCAGGCGCTTGTTAAGGTCGGCGACGAGCAGATCCACGATGCGCGTGATCTCGTCGAGCGTGAGCGGCTTGAAGAGGATGGTCTCGTCGATGCGGTTCAGGAACTCCGGACGGAAGGCCTGGCGCAGGTCGGCGAAGACCGCTTCGCGGACCGTGTCAGGGATGGTTTCGCCGGTCACGCCCTCGAGCAGGTGACGGGAGCCGAGATTGGAGGTGAGGATGATGACGGTGTTTTTAAAATCGACGGTGCGCCCCTGCGAATCGGTGATGCGACCGTCGTCGAGGACCTGTAGCAAAACATTGAATACATCGGGGTGCGCCTTCTCGACCTCGTCGAAAAGGACCACGGCGTAGGGCTTGCGGCGCACGGCCTCGGTGAGCTGGCCGCCCTCGTCGTAGCCGACGTAACCGGGAGGCGCGCCGATGAGGCGGGCGACGGCGTGCTTCTCCATGTATTCGGACATGTCGATGCGCACGAGCGCGGCCTCGCTGTCGAAGAGCGTCTCGGCAAGGGTCTTGGCGAGTTCAGTTTTGCCGACGCCGGTGGGTCCGAGAAACAGGAACGAACCGACGGGGCGGCGCGGGTCCTTGATGCCGGCGCGGGCGCGAAGGATGGCCTCGCTGACCAGCTGCACGCCCTCGTCCTGACCGATGACGCGGGCGTGCAGAATATCGCCGAGGCGGAGGAGCTTTTCCTTCTCGCTCTCGACGAGACGGGTGACGGGGATGCCGCTCCACTTGGCGACGATGCCGGCGACCTCTTCGGCGGAGACCTCCTCCTTGAAGAGCTCGGTCTGGGCGGAGGCGGCCTCGAGTTTCTTGAGCTCGGCCTCGAGCTGCGGGATGCGGCCGTGGCGGAGCTCTGCGAGTTTGTTGAGATCGTAGGCGCGCTCGGCTTTTTCGAGCTCAATACGGGCGGCGTCGAGGTCGCCGCGGACCTTGCGGACGCGCTCGACCGAGGCTTTCTCGGCCTCCCATTTGGCGCGGAGCCCGGCGGCCTGCTCTCGGGCGTCGGCGAGCTCCTTGTTGAGCGCGTCGAGGCGGGTTTTGGAGGCGCTGTCCTTTTCGAGTTTCAGCGCGGCCTGCTCGATCTCGAGTTGGAGGACGCGACGCTGGAGGGCGTCGAGCTCCTGCGGGGCGCTGTCCATCTCGGTGCGGATGAGGGCGCAGGCCTCGTCGACGAGGTCGATGGCTTTGTCGGGGAGGAAGCGGTCGGAGATGTAGCGCTCGGAGAGGGTGACGGCGGAGACGAGGGCGTTGTCCTGGATGCGCACGCCATGGTGCAGCTCAAAGCGCTCCTTGAGGCCGCGCAGGATGGAGATGGCGTCCTCGACGGAAGGGGGCTCGACCTTGACGGGCTGGAAACGGCGCTCGAGGGCGGCGTCCTTCTCGATGTATTTGCGATACTCGTCGAGCGTGGTGGCGCCGATGCAGTGGAGCTCGCCGCGGGCGAGCATGGGCTTGAGGAGGTTGCCGGCGTCCATCGCGCCCTCGGTCTTGCCGGCGCCGACGATGGTGTGGAGCTCGTCGATGAAGAGAAGGATGCGGCCTTCGGAGGCTTTCACCTCGGCGAGGACGGCCTTTAGGCGCTCCTCGAATTCGCCGCGGTATTTCGCGCCGGCGATGAGGGCACCCATGTCGAGGGCGTAGATGGTCTTGTCCTTGAGGCCCTCGGGCACGTCGCCGCGCACGATGCGCTGGGCGAGACCCTCGATGATGGCGGTCTTGCCCACGCCGGGTTCGCCGATGAGGACGGGGTTGTTCTTGGTTTTGCGCGAGAGGATGCGGATGGCGCGGCGGATCTCGTCGTCGCGACCGATGACGGGGTCCATCTTGCCCTTGCGGGCCTGGGCGCAGAGGTCAGTGCCGTATTTGGCGAGCGCGTCGTAGGTGGCCTCGGGGTTGTCGGAGGTGACGCGCTGGTTGCCGCGGGTGGCCTTGAGGGCGGCGAGCAGGCGGGCACGATCGAGGCCGAAGGATTTGAGGTATTTGGCGAAGGCGTCGGGCTTGGCGACCTCGACGAGGCCGAGGAAGAGGTGCTCGGTGGAAACGAACTCGTCCTTGAGCTGTTTGGCCTCGGTCTCGGCGCGGGTGAGGGCGTCGTTGACCGCCTGGGTGACGAAGACCTTCGAGTTGTCGGTGCTTCCCGAGACGCGGGGCAGACGCTCGATCTCGCGCTCGGCGGCGAGCTGGAGCGCGGAGGTGGTTAGGCCGGCCTTGTCGACGAGGGCGGGAACGATGCCGTTTTCCTGGCCGAGCAGGGCGAGCAGGAGGTGCCAGGAGTCGACCTCGACATGGCCGTGGCGGCGGGCGATGGCCTGAGCCTCGTTAAGCGCGGTCCGCGCCATCTGGGTAAGGGTTTCGGGATTCATATGCCGGTGGTCTCCGCATACGTCGGGCCAGACGCAACGCGGGAGGATCACCCAGCAGAACCGTGAAAGGAAGCCGACGGCTCCGGCTCAAGTTGTCGCGAAAAGCGACACGCAACGCGCCAACAAGGCGCAGCGCGAGAACCGGCCGGCGAGGGGGCCAAGGCGAAAGCGCGGGCATGGCAGGCGGGCGGGCCACCATGGGAGCAAGCCGCCAGACGAACGGCCAAGATCGCGGTGCCCATAAACGGGGAAACCCCGTCCGCACGGGGCGGACGGGGCTCCTTGGAACCATGTCTGGATGTCGTCTTTGTCCGCGTTAGGACAGGAGTCGCAACGCGGTCTGGGCGGATCCATTGGCCTGGGCCAGCATCGCGGTGCCAGCCTGGACCAGGGTATTCCAACGGGCGAGCTGGGTGGACTCCTCGGCCACATCGACATCGACGATGCGGCTGTTGGCGGCCTCCAGGTTAGCCTTGTTGACGGTCAGCAACTCCGAGGCGAACGACAGACGGCTCTGCTGAGCGCCGTTGGAGGCGCGCATGGTGGCGACGTTCTCGATAGCAGTCTTGATGCTGTCGAGGGTCACGGTGCCGAGCGAAGTAGCCGTGGTGGCCACCGCGCCGACGCCGGTCGACGTGTTGGACAGATCAGTCGCGTTAGCGATGGTGATCGCGGTTGTGGTCGAGGCGTCTTCCGTAGCGTTCACCGTCAAACTGGAGGAGCCGAACAGCGAGATGCCGTTGAACTTCTCCGAGCTGATCGCGGTCAACTGGGACTGCAACGCGGTGAACTCGGTGTTGTAGTTCGCCTTGTCGCTGGTGCCCTTGGTGACATCGTCATTGAGGGTCTTCAGCTCGCTCATGCGATCGAGGATTTTGCCCGCGACTTTGAGCGCGCCGTCCTGCGTCTGCAGGAAGGAGATCGCGTTACCGATATTGCTGACGACGGCGCCCTGACGACGGGCGGCGGCGGTCAACTTCATCGAGACAGCGAGACCGCCGGCATCATCTGCCGGGTTGACGATTTTCGAGCCGCTGGAGAGCCGGTTGAGGCTCTTCTGCAACATTCCATTGGAGGCGGCGAGGTTGTTGGACGCGACCGTT
>JBDLWD010000108.1:0-4241 GCA_039804465.1 Verrucomicrobiota bacterium
GTTTTTGACGTGCCACTTGGCGAGCACGCCGGAGCTGATGGATTCGCCGAGGGGCGGGATTTTGACTTCGATGAGGGCCATGTTGAAGAGGAGAGTGGGATTTTGATTTTAACGCAGAGACGCAGAGGGCGGGGCGGTGATGGATTTTCTCCGCGCCTCTGCGTTGAAAACGATCAGGCTTTGAAGGCCTCCTTGAGGAATGCGTTGAGCTCGATCTTGTGGACGGCGAGGGCGCCGACGGCGGGGGAGGCGGCGGCTTCGCGGCCGATGTAGCGGGCCTTGCGGCCGAAGACCTCCTCAAGCTCGGGGGCGATGTAGGACCAGGCGCCCATGTTCTGGGGTTCCTCCTGGCACCAGACGAGATCGGCCTTGGCGTGGGTCTTGGCGAGCTGGGCGAGTTTGTCCTTGTGGAGCGGATACAGCTGCTCGATGCGGACGATGGCGACGTCGTCCATGTCGTTGGCGACGCGGTAGGAATGGAGGTCGTAGTAGACCTTGCCGGAGCAGAGGACGAGGCGGCGGGCCTTCTTGGGGGCGCGCGGGTCGTCGATGATCTCCTGGAAGGCGCCGGTGGTGAATTCCTCGAGCTTGGAGACGGCGAGGGGGTTGCGGAGCACGCTCTTGGGCGACATGACGACGAGCGGCTTGCGGAGGTCGCTCTTCATCTGGCGGCGAAGGGCGTGGAAGTAGTTGGCCGGGGTGGTGATGTTGGCCACCTGGATGTTGTCCTCGGCGCAGAGTTGGAGGAAGCGCTCGAGGCGGGCGGAGGAGTGCTCGGGGCCCTGGCCCTCGTAGCCGTGGGGCAGGAGGAGGACGATGCCGGAGACGCGCTGCCACTTGGACTCGCCGGAGACGATGAACTGGTCGATCACGACCTGGGCGCCGTTGGCGAAGTCGCCGAACTGGGCCTCCCAGATACAGAGCATCTGGGGGTAATCGAGGGAGTAGCCGTAGTCGAAGCCGAGGACGGCGGCCTCGGAGAGGAGGGAGTTGTAGACGCAGAACTTGGCCTGTTCGGGGGCGAGGTTGAGGAGCGGGACGTATTTCTCGCGCGTGTCGGTGTCGTAGAGAACGGCGTGGCGGTGGCTGAAGGTGCCGCGTTCGCAGTCCTGGCCGGAGAGGCGGACGGGGGTGCCCTCGACGAGGAGGGTGCCGAAGGCGAGCGATTCGCCCATACCCCAGTCGATGGGGCCGCCGGAGAGGATGGCGGCGCGCTGCTCGAGCAGGCGCTTGATCTTGGGGTTGGCGGCGAAGCTGGCGGGCAGCGTGGTCATGCCCTTCACGACGGTCTCAATGACGGCCTGGGAAACGCCGGTGGAGAGCGGGGCGTGGGAGTAGCCGGCCTGGAATACAGGGTTGGAGTCGCGGAAGGGGTCGCCCTTCTCGCCGGCGGCCTTGCGCTCGAGCTCGGCCTTCTTGGCCTTTTCGAGAGAGGTGTCCATCGCGCCGGAGTATTCTGCCTTGATGGCGTCGGAGTCGGCCTGGGTGTGGGAGCCGGCGGCGACGAGCCGGGCGGTGTAAAGGGCGGAGACCTGGGGGTGGGCGGCGATCTTCTTGTAGAGGGTGGGCTGGGTGAAGGCGGGCTCGTCGGCCTCGTTGTGGCCGTGCTTGCGGTAGCAATACATGTCGATGACGACGTCGCGCTGGAACTTCACGCGGAACTCGAGGGCGAGGCGGGCCACGTGGCAGACGGCCTCGGGGTCGTCGCCGTTCACGTGGAAGATGGGGGCCTCGATCATCTTGGCCACGTCGGTGCAGTAGCGGGTGGATCGCGAGTCCTGCGGGAGGGTGGTGAAGCCGATCTGGTTGTTGATGACGAAGTGGACGGTGCCGCCGGTGCGGTAGCCTGGGAGCTGGGAGAAGTTGAGCGTCTCCGCGACCACGCCCTGGCCGGCGAAGGCGGCGTCGCCGTGTATCAGGAAAGGGCATACACGCTTGCGCTCGGAATCGCCGCGGAGGCGCTGGCGGGCGCGGGCCTTGCCCTCGACGACGGGGTTGACGATCTCGAGGTGGGAGGGGTTGGCGGCGAGGCGGACCTCGACGGTCTTGCCGGAGGAGGTGGCGAGGGAGGACTCGTAGCCGAGGTGATACTTCACGTCGCCGTCGCCGGCGACGGTGTGCGGGATGTAGTTTTCCGAGAACTGCTCGAAGAGGACCTCGAAGGGCTTGCGGAGGATGTTGGTGAGGACGGAGAGGCGGCCGCGGTGGGCCATGCCCATGACGAACTCCTCGACGCCGACCTCGGGCGCGTGCTCGATCATGGCGTCGAAGGCCGCGATCATCGTTTCGCCGCCCTCGAGGGAGAAGCGCTTCTGGCCGACGAACTTGGTGTGGAGAAACTTCTCGAAAAGCTCGGCCTTGTGGATGCGGCGGAGGATGCGGGTCTTTTCCTTCTGGGTGAAGGACGGGGTGTTTTCGGTGGCCTCCATGCGGGCCTGGAGCCACTCGCGGGCGTCGTGGTCCTGCACGTGCATGAACTCGACTCCGATGGTGCCGCAGTAGGTCTGCTTCAACGCGCGCTGGATGTCGCGAAGCTTCCTCTGGCCGCCACCCTGAAAATTGGTGAGGGCGAAGCTCTCGTCGAGGTCGCTCTCGTCGAGGCCGAAGTGGGCGAGGCCGAGCTTGGGGTGGGCGGCGGGTTTTTCGCCGAGCGGATCGAGGTGGGCCTCGAGGTGGCCGTGGGAGCGGTGGGCGTTGATGTAGCGGATGATCTGCGCCTGCTTGTAGGAATCGACCACCTTCACGCCCGCGGCGGCCGCGGCGGCGGCGGTGGGGGCGGAGCCGGCGGCGGTGTTGCCCAAGGTGAAGCCTTGGAAAAAGGCGCGCCAGGTGGGGTCGACGGAGTCGGGATTGTCGAGCCACTGGGCGTAGGCGGCTTCAATGACGTCGGAGTTCGCGCGGGCGGCGAGGGGGACGGAGTTCATGGAGGGTTTTGGAAACAGAGGAATGTTAACCCTTACGCACGGGTTGCGTGGGCTCAAGGGACTAAGGTCCTCGGTGATGAGTTTGAGTTTTGCTAAACGTCGGAGACGACTACTTTAAATTATCGAATACACGCCCATGGAAACCGAGATCAAAGCCTCCCTTATGTTGCTCCTTTCCGCCATAAAGGAATCTAATGCAAAGGTGATCGCCACCGAGATGGCCCGGCTGGATGATTTCGTGACGCAGGGCAGGCTCACTCTGCATCCGCAACTCCTTCATTTTCTTGAGCGTAGGAGCTACGCAAAGGCGGCGATGTTTTTGGGCGGGGCCGAGGATATTCCGGTGGGCTTGTGTGGAGGGCGAGCGGCACGTCCGGGTGCGGAGGGCGCGTCATGAGCCGGCCGGACAAAAGCAAAATTTCCACCGCGGGCGGGGCCGACTTGGGGCAGAATCCCTTTGCCGGGGCGCTGGGTGGATTAGGCGAACTTAAGCCCGTGGCGGCCTCTCCGGCGGGTGCGGCGAAGGCTTCGGTTCAGGTCGAGCCGGCCAAAAACCGTGGCCGGGTGGACGTGCTGCGCACCACGGCGGGGCGGGGTGGCAAGACCGTGACGGTGGCGAAAAACTTCGTCGGCATCGGTCTGCCGGAGAAGGAGGCCTTGTGCAAAAAGATGCGCGCCGCGGCGGGTTGTGGAGGCACGGTGAAGGACGGCGCGATCGAGATCCAGGGCGACCAGCGCGACGTGGTCGCGCGGGTGCTGAGCGAGACGGGTTTCCGGCCGGTGATGGCCGGGGGTTGAGCGGCGGCGCTCAGCGCTTCAGCCAGCCGAGTTCGCCGAGCCAGGGCTCGAGCATGCGGTCCCATGGCGGCGCGGGTTCGGCGGGCGAGCCGAGACCCAGACCGTGGCGACCGCTTGGAAAAACGTGCAGCTCGCACGGCACGCGGGCGCGCCAGCAGGCGGACGCGTAGGCGGTGGCGTTGTCCACCGGCACGACCGCGTCGTCGGCGGTATGCCAGATGAAGGCGGGCGGGCAGTCGGGGCGGACCTGGCGTTCGGGTGAGAGCAGGTCGGCGAGGCCCGGCGCTGGCGCGGGGCCGAGGATGTTGTCGCGGCTGCCACCGTGCGCGAAGGCCTCGCGGACGGTGATGACGGGGTAGCAAAGGATGGAGGCGTCGGGCCGGGCCGATTCGCGACCGATGGCGTCGTGCGTCGGGTCGGCGGCGTCGGGGTGGGCGAAAAGGGTCGAGAGCGTGGCGGCGAGGTGACCGCCGGCGGAGGAGCCGATGACGGCGATGCGCGCGGGATCGCGTCCGGCGG
>JBDLWD010000109.1:0-4172 GCA_039804465.1 Verrucomicrobiota bacterium
AGCCGGGCTCCGATGCGGTGGCGCGAGGGCGCGAGGTGTATGTCGCGGAGGGCTGCATTCACTGTCACTCGCAGTATGTGCGGCCCGGCACGGCGGACATCGTTCGCTGGGGGCCGGAGCGACCGCTGGACGAGTTGTTGCGCGAGCTGCCTCCGCTTTTTGGCAACCGTCGACAGGGGCCTGATCTTCTCAACGTCGGCAACCGTCGCACGCGCGAGTGGAACCGGTTGCACCTCATCGAGCCGCGCGAGGTCTCGCCCGGCTCGCGGATGCCCTCCTACGCCCGCCTGTTCGCGCCCGGTGAAAATCGCGGCGAAGATTTGCTGGCCTACCTCGACTCCCTCGGCGCGCCGACGCGGGAGGCGCGGTCGGAGCAGATCGCGGCGTGGCGCCCCGCGCCCGACGCGAAGATCGACCCGCGGGTCGGCGCCGCGTGGTTCGCGCGCGCCTGCGTCCAGTGCCACGGTCCAGAGGGGCGCGGCGACGGGCCGCTGGTGTCGGGCCTTGAGTCGCGCCCGGCCGACCTCTCCAAGCCGAGGCCATGGGACGATGTTGAGCTGGCCCGGATTGTGAAATTCGGCCGCCCAGACACCGCTATGGCGGGCCACGAGGCGCTCGACGACGACGCGGTGGTTTCGCTCGCCCGGCACGTGCGTGGCCTGCAAGCCTCCGCGCCTATCCGATGAAAATCCTGGTGGTGGAAGACGAGCGCAAGGTGGCCGCCTTCGTGGCGCAGGCCCTGGCCGAGCAGGCCTACGCGACGCGCGTGGCCGGCGGCTGCGCGGCCGCGCGCCTCGCCCTCTCCGAAGAGCCTTTCGACGCCGTGGTGCTGGATCTCGGCCTGCCGGATGGCGACGGGCTCGACCTGCTTGCCGAGTGGCGGTCGGCGGGCTTCAACGAGCCTGTCCTCATCCTTAGCGCGCGCGACGCCGTGGCGGACCGTATCAACGGCCTCAACCGCGGGGCCGACGACTACCTGCCCAAGCCTTTCAGCGTGGACGAGCTGGTGGCGCGCGTGCGTTCCCTGCTTCGACGCCAGTCCGGCACAAAGGCCACCGTGCTGTCCCACCGCGGACTCCGCCTCGACCTGCTCGCCCGCGAATTGCGGCGCGACGGCCAGCCGGTGGATCTTACCAGCCGCGAGTTCGCCCTCGCCGAGCTCTTTTTGCAGAACCCGGGGCGCGTCCTCACCCGCACCCTCATCGCGGAAAAAGTCTGGGAGGCTAGCTACGACCTGGAGACCAATCTCATAGACGTCTACGTGCGCCGCCTGCGCGCCAAGCTGGAGAGCCCCGGCCAGCCGCCGCTCATCCGCACCGTGCGCGGCACCGGTTACCAGCTGCTGCCATGATCGCCCGCACTCTCACCTGGAAGACCACCGTGCGGTTCGCCGTGCTCGTCACGGCGACGACCCTGCTGGTGCTCGCGGCGGGCGGCTGGCTGCTAGACCGCCAGATGCGCCGCGGCCTGACGATTTTGCACGAGGGCGAGGCCGAGGAGCTGCGCGACATGCTCCACGGCGCGGCCCCGACCCCCGAGGCGGTGCGGGCGCGCGTGCTACGCGACAGCGCCGGCGACGCGGAGTGGTTCTTCATCCAGATTCACGACGCGAGCGGCAGGGTGCTTTTTCGCTCCGCGAATCTCGGCGACGCGGTGATGCCTGATCTCAGCCCGCTGGAGCGTGAGCAAATGGTCGAGCTGCCTGGGGTGGGGGGAGTGCAGATGACCGAGATACTTGCCGACGGCTGGCATATCCAGGTTGGCAGCCCGCTGCGTCTTGAGCGCCTCCTCCTCGTCGATTATGCTAGGGTGAGCGCTGTGCTCTTGGTTGCCGCGGCCATGGCCGCATTGGGGCTGGGTTACGGTTTCAGCCGCGTGACCCTGCGCCCGCTGCGCGCCATCGCCGACACCGCGCGACGCATCGGCGGCGACAATCTCCGCGAACGCATCCCCGTCCCCGGTTCCGGTGATGAGTTGGCGGAGCTGACCCGCGTCCTCAACCAAACCTTCGATCGCGTTGAAGCGTCCTTCGAGCAGGTGCGCCGCTTCACCGCCGACGCCTCGCACGAGCTTAAGACGCCGCTCGCCCTCATGAGGCTCAACGCCGAGCGCCTACGAGCCCGCGCCACCAACGTCCCCGACGAGGCCGCGATGGACGACTTGATCGAGGCGACAGGCCGGCTGCAGGAAGTCATCGGGAAACTTCTCTTTCTCGCCCGGGTAGAAGGCGGCGGTCTGGCCCTTGTTTCGCGTCCGGTGCCGGTGGCCGGCCTGGTGGCCGATTTCGCCGAGGACGCCTCCGCGCTGCTCGAGGACGCCGGAGGGCGTTTCGAGGTCTCGGGCTGCGACGCGGGCGAGTTGAGCGGCGACGCCGGCCTCTTGCGCCAACTCCTGCTCAATTTGGTTTCAAACGCCGCGCGCGTCACTCCTCTGGGCGGTCTCGTGAGCCTGGAGGCACGCCGCGAGCCGCAGGGCTGGCGCCTCGTTGTCACCGACGAGGGGCCGGGCCTGCCCGAAGATCAGCTCGAGCGCGTGTTCGGCCGTTTCGTGCGCTATTCGACAGCCCCCGGCCGGGGGGAGGGCTCGCCCGGCCACGGTCTCGGCCTTGCGATCTGCCGTGGCATCGCCGGACTGCACGGGGGCGAAATCCGCGCGGAAAACCGATCCGACGGTCGCACGGGACTAAGCGTGGTGGTTTCCCTGCCGGCCGTCACCGACCAAGACTGAAGACTACTCCTAGTGGGATTACCCTCGGAAAGTGGACTTGGTGCGCAGCGGGATGATTTTCAGTTTTTCTGGTTTTCGAAGTCAACCGGCGAGAGGTTGCCGATTGAAGAGTGTCGGCGGCGGAGGTTGTAGAAGGCCTCGATCCATTCGAACACGACGCGGCGGGCGTGATCGTGGTCTTGGAACTCGTGGCGATAGACGAGTTCGATTTTGAGGGTGGAGAAGAAGGCTTCGGCGCGGGCGTTGTCGTAGCAGTTGCCGCGGCGGCTCATGGAGGCGGTGATACCGTGGGCTGCGAGCTGGGCGCGGAAGCGCTCGCTGGAGTATTGGACGCCGCGGTCGGAGTGCAGGAGCAGCCCCGGCGCGCAACGTCCGCCGCGATTACGGACGGCCATCAAAAGCGCCAGGATCACAAACCCGGTTTCCAGCGAGGGCGAAAAGGCCCAGCCGAGCACGAGTTTGCTGTGGGCGTCGATCACCACGGCCAAGTAGAGCCAGCCGGCGCGGGTGGGCAGATAGGTGATGTCGGTCTGCCAAACCTGGTCGCACGCGGTGATCGGTCCGGTTTGGGCGAGCCTGTTGGGCGCGATCGGGCCGTCGTGGTTGGAATCGGTCGTGCGCGGGCGGAACCTTCCTCGCTGGCGGCCTTGCAGGCCTTCCTCGCGCATCAGACGGGCGACTCTTGCCTTTCCTATCCGCTCCCCCTGCGCCCGCAGCTCCGCGGTCATCCGCAGGTATCCGTAGCTCCGACGCGTGGCGGCGAAGGCGGCGCGCAGCTTCGGGCGCAGGCCGTCGTCCGCACGGGCTCGACGTTGGTTCGCACCCGAGGCCCACGCGTGGTAGCCGCTGCGGGAAACCTCCAACGTCTCGCACAAAAGCGTGATGGGATGCTCCGTCTTCATTTGCCGAATCGCATCGTATCGCTCGACGACGGGCTGCTGAAGATGCCCACCGTTTTTTTTAGAATCTCGCAGCGAGCCTGCAGCTCGCGGTTCTCCTTGCGCAGCCTGCGCAGCTCGGCCTCCGGGCTCTCCGTGGAAGCGACGGGCGGCAGCGCCCCGAGCGGCGCTCCCGCCCGCCGCTTCCACTCTCTCAGGCTGTTGGCCGACACCCCAAAATGGGCGGCGGTCTGCTTGAGCGATTGGCCGGTGCTCGCCATGTGGGCGATCACCTCGCGTTTATACTCTTCAGTGTAGGCTGGTTTGGTCTGTGGCACGGTAGCGGGTTCCTTTTCGGGTTTGTCGCGCTCCCTGTCCACCAAACGGGGGCAACCTCAGGCCAAGGCCGCGCAGGTCGTGGCCAAGCTCGGTGAGATGAAGCTGCCCGCCGCGGCCGCGCTGGTGCGCGACTGCATCGAGGAGACCTTCAGCTACTATGCCTTCCCCTCGGAACACCACCGCTCCCTGCGCACGAACAACCCGCTGGAGCGCATCATGCGCGAGATC
>JBDLWD010000110.1:0-5996 GCA_039804465.1 Verrucomicrobiota bacterium
CTAAGGAAACACCTTACCGGTCGTTTCTTTTACTCTTACCGTCCACGCAGTCATCAACCCGCCATGCCCAAACGTCTCGGAAAGTTCGAACTGCCCAACAAACTCACGAAGGTTGAGGAGGGCTCCACGCCCACCTACGCCAAGTTCATCGCCGAGCCCTTCGAGGCCGGTTACGGCCACACCATCGGCAACTCCCTGCGCCGCGTCCTTCTCTCGTCCATCGAGGGCAGCGCGATCTCCTCGATCAAGATCGACGGAGTGCAGCACGAGTTCCAGTCCATCGACGGGGTCGTCGAGGACGTGGTCGACATTGTCCTCAACCTCAAAAAGGTCCTCCTCGTTTCCCAGAAGCGCGAGGCTTTCTCCCTCCAGATCAAGGTTAACAAGGAGGGCCCCGTGACCGCCGCCGACATCCAGGCCGACGCCAACGTCACGATCATCAACCCCGACCAGGTCATTTGCACCCTCGATAAGGCTCGTCCTTTCCATGCCGAGATCGAGATCAAAACCGGCCGAGGCTACTATCCCGGCGAGCACAACAAGAAGGAGGAACAAGCTATCGGCGTCATCCCGATCGACTCGCTCTTCTCCCCGGTCAAGCTGGTGAAGTATGCCGTCGAGGCCACCCGCGTCGGCCAGATCACCGACTACGACAAGCTCATCCTTGAGGTCTGGACCGATGGCCGCATCGATCCGGATTCCGCCCTCAAGCAGGCCGGTTCAATCCTTAAGCACCACCTCGATGTCTTCGACCGTGTCAGCGAGGATGTCTATGAGTTCGAAAGCCAGCAGTCCGAGGTCAGCGAGGAGCAGAACAAGCTCCGGAAGCTCCTCAACATGTCGGTCAACGAGATCGAGCTCTCGGTTCGCGCCGCCAACTGCCTCAACAACGCCAACATCACCACCGTCGGCGAACTTGCGATGAAGACCGAGCAGGAGATGCTAAAGTATCGCAACTTCGGCAAGAAGTCGCTCAACGAGATCAAGGACAAGCTCGAGGCCCTAGGCCTCTCGCTTGGCATGAAGTTCGACGAGCGCCTCCTCGACGCCAAGAAGGACGCCTAACGGGCGTCTCGCCCGTCTTTGCTCTGCGTCTCCCGCGGCGCAAAGACGGGCTCCCTTTTTTAGTTCTTCGCGCCGACGGTCCGCCCCAAACGCTGCGTCCCGCTAGCCGATCGGAGAACGTAACCAAAACCCGAATACACAAACACCATGCGTCACAACAAGCACCACGCCTCCCTCGGCGTCACCCGCGAGCACCGCGCCGCGATGCTCAGCAACATGGCCGCCTCCCTCATCGAGCACGGCAAGATCCAGACCACCCTCGTGAAGGCCAAGGCCCTCCGCCCCTTCGTCGAGAAGGTCATCACCAAGGCCAAGAAGGCCTCCGTCGCCGCCGAGAAGAAGGATGCCCTCCATCTCCGTCGCATGGCTCTAAAGGATCTCCGCAACGAGACCGTCATCGCCAAGCTCTTCAACGAGACCGTCAAGGAGTTCGCCAACCGTCCGGGCGGCTACACCCGCATCTACAAGCTCGGCACCCTCGGCCGCAACGACGCCGCCGAGATGGCCCAGATCGAGTTGGTCAAGGCCGACGACGCCGGTTACAAGAAGGCCAAGAAGCAGCCCGCCGCCAAGGCCGAGGCCGCTCCCGCCGCCTAAGCGCCCACGCCGGATTTTCAAGGCGCCGTCTCCGCCAAGGAGACGGCGCTTTTGCTTTTCCGCTCCCGCGCCCGCCTTTTTTCTCTTTCCACGGCGATCTCGCCCGCGCCGCCTCGCATGGATCTCGTCACCGCCACGGTCGTTTACTGCTTCCTCGTCGCCGGGGTTTTCCTCGGCTTGTGGATCTATTACGACCGCCGCGACCATGCGCGTTTCGAGGCCGAGCGCCGCCATGTTTCCTTCCAGTGCGTGAAATGCGGCCATCTCTACGCCGTCCAGGGCGAGCATCCGCGCTCGGCGTGCCCGCGTTGCGGCGGTGAAAACGAACGCCTGCGCTTCTGATCCGACGGCGCGCCTCGGCCATCCCGCTTTTTATCAATTCTTGCCATCTGCCAAGCCCCAGCACCCTCGCGCTTCTTCCTTGGCCCCGCCTCTGCTAATCGGTTCGCTCTCCCTTTAAGCTCATGTCCCAGACCATCGCCGTCCTCGACTTCGGTTCTCAATACACGCAGGTCATCGCGCGCCGCATCCGCGAGTGCCAGGTCTTATCCAAGATCTACCACTTCAGCACCCCTGCCGCGCAGCTCAAGGCGGACGGCGTCATCGGCATCATCCTCTCCGGCGGCCCGAGCAGCGTATTCGCCAAGGAGGCGCCCATGCCCGACAAGGCCATCTTTGAGCTCGGTGTGCCCATCCTCGGAATTTGCTACGGCATCCAGCTCCAGGGCCATCTCCTCGGCGGCAAGGTCTCCAAGAGCACCCATCGCGAATACGGTCACGGCGTCCTCACCCTCCAAAAGCCCGGCCGTCTCTTCAAGGGTCTGCCCAAAAAGCTCAAGGTCTGGAACTCCCATGGCGACCGTCTCGTCGCCCTGCCTCCCGGCTACACCGCGATCGGCACCACCGAGAACTCGGAATTCGCCGTCATCGAGGACAAGAAGCGCAACTTTTACGGCATCCAGTTCCACCCCGAGGTGTTCCATTCCGAGCGCGGCATCGACGTGATCCGCAACTTCCTCGTCGGCATCTGCGGCGCGCGGCAGGACTGGACCACCAAGGATTACATCAAGCACTCGGTGGAGACGATCCGCTCTACCGTCGGCAAAGAGCGCGTGCTCCTCGGCCTCTCCGGCGGCGTGGACAGCTCCGTGGCCGCGGCCCTCATCCACAAGGCCATCGGCAAACAGCTCACCTGCGTGTTCGTCGACAACGGCCTACTCCGCGCCGGCGAGCGCGAGCAGGTGGAAAAACTCTACGCCGACCACTTCCACATCGACGTGCGCGTGGTCGACGCTTCCAAGCTATTCCTCAAGCGCCTCAAGGGCGTCTCCGAGCCCGAGGCCAAGCGCAAGATCATCGGCAACACCTTCGTCGAGGTGTTTGAAAAATCCCTCCGCTCCATCGGCGGCGCCAAGTGGCTCGCCCAGGGCACGCTCTATCCCGACGTGATCGAGTCGGTCAGCTTCTCCGGCGGCCCCTCCGTCACCATCAAGAGCCACCACAACGTCGGCGGCCTGCCCGATCGGATGAAGCTCAAGCTCCTCGAGCCCCTGCGCGAGCTCTTCAAGGACGAGGTCCGCGCCGTCGGCGAGGCCCTCGGCCTCCCGCGCGAGGTCGTCTGGCGCCAGCCTTTCCCCGGCCCCGGCCTCGGCGTGCGCGTCGCTGGCGATATCACCCAGGAAAAGCTCAACGTCCTCAAGGCCGCCGACGCCATTCTCCAGGACGAGATGATGAAGTCCGGTTACTACTGGAAGGTCTGGCAGTCCTTCGCCGTCTACCTCCCCGTGAAGTCCGTCGGCGTCATCGGCGACGAGCGCAACTACGCCGACGTCGTCTCGCTCCGCATCGTCGAGAGTCGCGACGCCATGACCGCCGACTGGGCGCGCCTCCCTTACGACCTGCTCGCAAAAATCTCCTCGCGCATTACCAATGAGGTTCGCGGCGTCTCCCGCGTCTTGCTCGACATCAGTTCCAAACCTCCCGCGACCATCGAGTGGGAGTAAGCCTGCTTATCCGGTTGGGTGGGGGCGCTCAGACAGCGCCCCTTTTTGTTGCCTGACCTTGCCACTGGAACACCGAGGCTTAACGGCTTTCTTACCCTCCATCGCCCCCAACCTATGATTGAAGCAGTTCGCCTGTTCCGCGTTTTCCTCGCCCTCCTTTTTCTCGGCGCCTCCGCAGCGGCTCGCGCCGAGGATCCGCTGATCACGAAGGCCCGTTCTTTTGTGGGCGAAGACTCCGCCTTGGATGCGGTCAACGCCTTGCGTCTGATCGGCCAATTGGAGGTCGTGGTCGCCGGGGAAGCCGCCCAGGGCGCCGCCCGGCTGGAGATTTTTTTCCAGAAGCCCGATCGCCAGCGCATCACGGCGGCCAGCGAAGGCCGCACGGAAATCACCGCCCTCGACGGTTACGATGCATGGAGCCGCGTTTCCGATCCGGGTGATCCTTCGCGATGGCAGGTCACGCTGCTCGGCCCCGACCAAATCAAGCGTCTTCGGGCCAACACCTTTGAAAATCTGGCCTTTTATCGCGGCCTGGAAGCTCGCGGCGTGCGCGTGGAGGACCGCGGACCCGCAGAGGTGGACGGCGTCGCTTGTCGCAAGTTCGCCT
This sequence comes from Verrucomicrobiota bacterium, assembly GCA_039804465.1. Lineage (GTDB taxonomy): Bacteria > Verrucomicrobiota > Verrucomicrobiia > Opitutales > Opitutaceae > IMCC26134_A. Next base: position 4,273 of record JBDLWD010000110.1, read on the forward strand.
TCATTCATGCGCCCGGCATCGTATTCACCCGCAGCATTGATGTGGCCACCGGTCGCCTCGTGCTCACCGAGACGGAAGGCGGCACACAGATCCGCGAAGAGGGCGAGATTCGCTCGGGCGGCGTGCGCTTCCCCCGGCAAATTGTCACTGTAAACACACTGCCGGCCGGGGGCACTCGCACGATTCGGGTCACTTTCTCGGAGATCACGGTCAACCCCGAAATCGACGCTGCCCTTTTTTCGGTTCCTGCGCTTTCTGACTGATTATAAGTTCTTTAACCCTTTCTTCGTGGAGCCGTATCCTGCCCGGATACGGCTTTTAACGCCTTGTATTTGCGCAATTCCCGGCTCGCACCGCGCCGTGTCGTCCGCCACGCTAAATGCTTAACGTTTCGTAGTCCCGCTCCTTAACTGAACCTCCTCCCGTGCGCGTCCTCCAGGCTTCCTCCAAGACCTTCGAATCCGATATCGCCGCCTTTTGTCGCGGCGCCACCGTGCCCCGGGAGATTCATGACGCCGTGGCTGCCATCATAGCCGACGTCCGCCAGCGCGGCGACGAGGCGGTGGGCTACTACGCCGCCAAGTTCGATGGAGCCAAGCTCCGCGCCCGCGATTTTCGGGTGAAGCCGGCCGACATCGCCGCCGCCGCCAAGCGCGTCCCTGCCGCCGATTTCAAGGCCCTCAAGTCTGCGCACGAGGCCATCGTCGCCTTTCACGAAAAATCCCTGCCCAAAAACTGGCAGGCCAAAAATCCGCACGGCGCGATTGTGGGCGAAAACTTTTACCCGATCCGTCGTGTCGGCATCTACGTTCCGGGCGGAGAGGTGCCGCTCGTCTCGACGGTTCTTATGACGGCCACGCTGGCGAAGATCGCCGGTTGCCCCGAGATCGCCGTGTTCACGCCTTCCAATCCCTCCGGCAAGGTTTCCGACGCCATCCTCGCCGCGCTGCATCTCGTGGGCATCGACGAGGTCTATTGCGTGGGTGGAGTGCAGGCGATCGCCGCAGCCGCCTACGGCACGCTCACCGTGCCCCCCGTTGACAAGATCTTCGGCCCCGGCAACGCCTACGTGTGCGAGGCCAAGCGCCAGTGCTTCGGCACCGTCGGCGTGGACTCCCTGCCCGGCCCCAGCGAGGTCATGGTCGTGATCGACGACGAGGCCGACCACGCTTTTGCCGCAGCCGATCTGCTCGCCCAGGCCGAGCATGGCTCCGGTCGCGAAAAGATCTACCTCGTCGCACCCGACGCCGCCGACCTCGAGGCCGTTCGCGCCGAGGTCACCGCCCAGCTCAAGTTCGTCACCCGCGCCGAGAAGATCGCCAAGGTTCTGGCCACCGGATTCATCGGCATCGTGGCCAAGAACGCCGACGAGATCGCCAAGGCCGCCAACTTTGTCGCGCCCGAGCACCTCGAACTCATGGTGAAGGAGTCGCTGCAAAAGACCCTGCTCAAGACCATCACCACCGCGGGTGCCATCATGTTGGGCAACCACACGCCCACCGCGGTCGGCGACTTCACCGCCGGCCCCAGCCACGTGCTGCCCACCGGCGGCGCCGGCCGTTTCTTCAGCGGGCTCCGCATCGCCGATTTCCAGCGTCGCACCAGCGTCATCAAATACGACAAGGCCTCGATCAAGAAGGCCGCGCCCGTCGTCGCCGCCTTTGCCGTGCTCGAGAAACTCGACGCCCACGGCCGCAGCGTGAAGATCCGCGCGCTCTGAGGCG
>JBDLWD010000111.1:0-2650 GCA_039804465.1 Verrucomicrobiota bacterium
CGGACCACATTTTCCGGCCCGCCGAGGCCAAGTCTTACGCGGGCCACCTCGGCACCGCGATCGTGCGGGTGTTTGACATCACGGCTGGCATGACCGGCTGGTCGGAGAAGCGCCTCGCGCAGGCCGGCCGGGCCTATCGCACGACCATCGTGACCGACTACCAGCATGCGAGCTACTTCCCGGGCGCGACGCCGCTCACCTTAAAGCTGATCTGGTCGCCCGAGGATGGCCGCTTGCTTGGCGCCCAGGCCAGCGGAGCGGATGGCGTGGACAAGCGCATCGACGTGATCGCGACCGCCTTGGTCGGTAGGTTGACGATCGACGATCTCGCCCAGCTCGAGCTCGCCTATGCCCCGCCTTTCGGCAGCGCGCGAGATGTCGTCAACACCGCCGCCTTCGCGGCGCAAAACGCCCGCGATGGCCTGTTCCGTCCGGTTTCCGCGCTGTCCGCGGATCGCGCGGTGATCGACGTGCGTCCGGCCGCAGTGGCGCGGCTTTCGCCGGTGCTCGGAGCGGTGAACATCCCCTTCTCCGAGTTGAGGGCGCGTTTGGGCGAGCTGGATCGAGCGCGGCCCTGGGTGACGGTTTGCGCGCTGGGCAAGACCAGCTACTTTGCGGCGCGCGTGCTGGCGCAGGCCGGTTTCGACGTCGTCAGCCTGGCGGGTGGCGTGAAGGCGCGAACGTCGACCACGGCAATGACGCAAGCGACGCCTCCGCCTCCCGCCGCGCCTAACAAGGTGGCCCCGGCGCCGGAGGCCGCGATCCTGGATTGCACCGGCATGTCATGCCCCGGTCCGCTGCTTCAGGTGAAGGCGCGCAGCGAGACGCTGACGCCCGGTCAGGAGCTGGCGGTGACCGCGAGCGATCCGGGTTTTGCCCGCGACATCGAGGCTTTCGCCAAATCCAACGGCTTCGAGCTGCTTGGTGTGGAGCGCGCGAAGGGGTTGGTAAAGGCGCGCCTGCGCCGCCCCGCGGCCGTTGGCGCCGCTGCGGTCGTGTCCGCGCTTCCTGCCGACGCCCGGCGCAAGGGTGCCACGCTGGTGGTGTTTTCCGGCGAGATGGACAAGGTGATGGCCTCGCTGGTGATCGCCAACGGCGCGGCCGCGATGGGTGGCAAGGTGACGATGTTCTTCACCTTCTGGGGCATCAACGCGCTGCGCCGTGAGCAGCCCGTAAGCGTCGCCGGAAAATCTCTGCTCGACCGCATGTTTGGCTGGATGCTGCCGCGAGGACTTGGAGAGCTTCCGCTCTCCAAGATGAACTTTTTCGGTGCGGGTCGAAGCATGATGAAATACCAGATGGCGTCGAAGCAGCTGCCCAACCTGCCCGGCCTGCTCGGTGCGGCGAAGATGGCGGGCGTGCGCTTCGTGGTCTGCACGATGTCGATGGACGCCATGGGCATCCGGGCCGAGGAGTTGATCGACGGGGTCGAATTTGGCGGCGTGGCCGACTATCTCGGCGCGGCGGAGACCACAGGCGCGAACCTGTTTATTTGAGTTCGCCTGCGGAAAGGGGGCGGCGCGGAAACGAAGGGTTTCGCGCCGCTCCGTTCAGGCCGCCTTTTCGGATTTTTCCTCTGAGGCGGGACTGACCAACGCGGACGGATGGTGCATCAGGCCGGCCAAGCCCCGGCCGAGGCGCGGCTTGGCGGCGGCGGGCGCGAAGATCTGGTCGGAGGTGAGAGCGGGGGCGGACGTTTCCGTTTGAACGGGACGCGCGGCTTGGGCGGCGCGGAGGAGGTCGTCGTGGCGGCGCTCTTCCGAGGCGGCCAGGCGGGCGTCGACCGCGGTGGCGATTTGTTCGGCGAGCGCGGCGGTATCGAGGGCTGGCGACGGCAGGCCGAGCCGGGGTTCGGCGTTTCCGGAGCGGAGGGTGAAGGCCAGGGTGGCGAAGGCGCCCGAGCCCGCGGCGCACGCGGCGATGCCGAGCAGGTCGGCGGCGCCGAGCGGGGCCACGGCGAGACGGGCGATCACGACTGCGAGGCCGGCGAAAAGCGCGGCGGCGGCGAGGCAGGGTTTTTGGGCGGACTGGGCCATCCGAGCTAGGAGAGGAGAGCGGGGAGCGGGGGGCAAGCAGTCAGGCGTGTAGGCCGAGGAGGCTCCGGCCAATGTTCGTAATACGAACATTGGCTGGGGGCGGGGGCTTAGTCGGTTGAGGCCGGGCCGGGCTCGGCGTTCCCTGGGGGCGAGGCCTCGCGGTGGAGGAAATCGTGTAGCTCGGCGGCGAGTTTTTCGCCGAAGCCCTCGACCTCGGCGATCTGGTCCTCGCGGGCGCGGCGGAGTTTGTCGATGTCGCCGAAGCGCTCCATGAGCGCGGCGCGGCGCACGGGGCCGAGGCCGGGAAAATCATCGAGCACGCTCTCGCGGATCTTCATCGAGCGCAGGTCGGCGTTGTAGGTGTTGGCGAAGCGGTGGGCCTCGTCGCGCAGGCGCTGGAGCAAATGCAGCGCGGGCGAGGTGATGGGCAGATTCAGCGGATCGCGCTCGTCGGGGAAGATGATCGTCTCGTGTTTTTTCGCGAGGCCGATGAGGGCGGGCGGCGCGAGGTCGAGGGCGTAGAAGGCCTTGAGCGCGGCGCCGATCTGGCCGCGGCCGCCGTCGATGACCACGAGGTCGGGGAACGGTTTTCCCTCCTCGGCGAGGCGGCGGTA
>JBDLWD010000112.1:0-2902 GCA_039804465.1 Verrucomicrobiota bacterium
GCCCGCGCGCTCTCGCTCCCGCCCTCCGCCGACGAGCACAAGAGCTCCATCCTGACTTCGATCCGCCTGCACAACGGCATCCTGCACAATCCGAAGTCGGACCGTCGCACCACGCAGGGCATCTTCCATGTCGCGGAAGGCGGCCTGCCCATTCCCGACGACAAAAAGGCCGTGCCCGCCGCGGTGTTCGGCCGCCTGCTGGCCCATGCGCTCAATCCGCCCGACGAGCTGCTGGCGCTGCCTTTCACCGCCGCCTCGCCCAAGCCCGCCCACGCCTTCGTTTCGCTTTACCTTCGCCCCGTGGTGGTGCCCGAGGTGCCGGGCTTCACGCCGATCCGCCGCATGGAGACGCGTTTCTTCATCCCCGGAGCGCTCGTGGCCAACCTCGACTTCGTGGAAAGCATCTTCGGCAACGCCGGCGATCCGAGCCTGCCGGACAACGATGCCGCCCTCGATCCCGAGCACTGGACCGGCCACACCGGCTGCATCATTCTCGCCCCGCATCTCAACGGCCTGAAAAAGAAGGATCTCGGCCTGCCCGCCTGGGCCGAAGCCTCTGAGCGCCAGCGCCGCGACGGCATGTGCTGGAAATCCCCCGACGAGGCCTACAACGACGGCGTGGCCTTCAAGTGCACCGCGCGCGACGCGTCCGGCGTGGTCGTGACCATCATCTCCGACAACTACTTCGGCTACTGCAAGAAGGAGGTGAAGACCCAGATTTCCCTCTCGGCCAACCTGCTCGGCCTCGCCGAAGAAGAGCACGCCGGTGGCGCGCTGGCCTTCCCCAGCTACGATCTTGGCGAGGAGTTCGCCCTCGCCTCGGTCCTCGCCGAGGCCGCCCGCCCCTTGGCCGAGGCGCTTGCCCTGCTCGGCGCGCGAGCCTTGCCGCAGCCCGGTGGCTGGGCCCGCGACGCGGAGTATGCCGACATCTGTTACGTGCCTGGCGACGCCCGGTTTAGCCTCACCGCTCAGCGCGTGGCCTGGGGTCCGGCGGACAAACCCGCGCATGTGCTCAAGCTATTGCCCGGCGTGACCTACGTGCTTCCCTCCGGCTACAAGGTCGAGATGGTCCGCCCCGATCCCGCTTCGCCCTGGCGTCTGCGCGGCACCACCGCCGAAGGCATCCTTTGCCACAAGCCCTGCACCGTCTCCGGAGGCGGTAAATCCGAGATCTCCAAGTCGATCGCCGACGCGACCTTCTCCGGCCCGGTCTTTATTTCCGAAGCCGCCAAGGATCTCGACCTGGTCGACCAGATTCTCCGGCGCGACTACTCCATCCGCTACAAGGACGCCGCGCGCAACAAGCCCGCCGGCCAGGGTCGTCCCCTGCTCTCGCCCAAGCGTTCCCTCGGCTCGGTGGTGAAGCTGCTCTCCCGCAGCCCCGACTATACCGACGAGTATAACGTCTGGCTTGGCACCATTCCGCGCCACATCCGCGACCTCGTGCTGCTGGTGAAACGCGTCCACAAGCCCGAGCACGGCGACGACTGGCGCCGTCATTTTTCCGTGGACACGATCAACGGCCGCCCCGGCAACGAGCTGAAGTTCCACGGCGCGCGCGCGACCACCCAGTTCCTCCGTATCGGCTACTCGAAGGACGGCGGCTGGCGCACTTTCTCGCTGCGCAGTGACTTCCTGCCCGCGGTGAAGATCCAGGCCGAGGACGACATCACCGCCTCCACCGTGGCCCCGCCTTGCCTGGTCAAGGGCCTCGCGCCCGAGCACGCGGCCTCGCCGGCCTCGGTGAAGGTCGTGCACAACTGTGAGACCCGCCTCTTCCAGCGCCCCGATGACGCCATCGTGCGCGGCTACGACAAGCACGCCGAGAAGGACTTTTCCGGAGGGCGTAATTTCTTCTCCAACTACGAGCCGCTTCCTCACGGCACCATCGGCGACCTGTTGGACGACACGCTCGGCTTCGACGCCTACACCCCGTCGCTCAAGGACCTCGTGCGTGACTTCGCGGCGAAGCCCAAGGCCGGCTACATCGCCCTGCCCTCGCATCCGCGCATCGTGGACGGCAAGCCGACCAAGAACCCGCGCTACCTCCAGATCCGGCCCGACCTGCTCGATCCTCGCGCCACCGCGCTGGCCCGCATCGGGGCGCGATTGCACCGCGGCTTCACGGCCGACGCACCGGTCGTTTTCCCGGTCGGCGCCGTGCTGATGGGCCGCCGCCTCAACCCGCCGGAGAAGGGCGTGCGCCCGCTCTGCGTGTTCAACCCCATCCACTACCAGGAGCTGCCCGAGGCCTTCATGGACCTCATCGCCTCGCTCACCGGCAAGTCGCCCTCGACCACCGGCGCGGGCTCCGAAGGCGCGCTCACCAAGGGGCCCTTCAACGCGTTGCCCCCGATCTACGATCTCAACGCCGCGCTCGTCTCATTCCTGCTCACCGACCTGCCCGCCTTCTCCACCGCGGCGGGCTGGGTGGGGCCGAAGCTGCGCGTTGACCACGACATCTCGCTGCTCGTGCCCGAGATCTGGTGCCGCATGAGTCCCGAGGAGCGCACGCCGAAGTATCTAATCGAGCACGGCTACCTCGAGCGCTGCAAAGACTTCACGCACGACGGCAAGCCGGTGCTCGCCTCGCGCCTCGGCTGGCGCATCACCGACCGCTTCGTGCAGGCCTTCTTCGGCCGTGTGTTGAGCAACCCGTCCACGGTTTTCGACGAGGAGCACCTCAAGCCCGAGCTCACCGATGCCGGCGTCTTTGCCGACGGCATGGAGAACATCGTGCAGGCGATGAAGGAGGCCGCGGAGCATTACTTCGCCGACGGCTCGGTCCAGCACGCCTGTCCGCCGCTGCGCGCGCTGCTCCACATCATGCGCGACGGCGTGTGGGAGGGCAAAGGGCTCGAGGCGCCCGAGGTGCGCCGGCTCTTCGATCGCGCCGAGATGC
>JBDLWD010000113.1:0-7078 GCA_039804465.1 Verrucomicrobiota bacterium
AGGGCGTGATACTTATAGAAGCGCATGGGAAAATGAAGGGAGCTAGGAGCAGGGGGCGAGGAGTCGGAAGGAAGAAATAAAGTCAGCATCGCCAAGAGATGCGGCGCCTGGCGAGGCAGGCCTGGGCCGGGTTTGGCGCGGCTCGCGCTCAGGCCTCGACGACCTGGGTGTCGGCGAGCAAATCGTGCAGGCAGCGTCGGTCGGCGCGGAAAATCAGCAGCGGGTCGACGATGCCGATGATACCGCCCACGAATGGAATCGCCCCCAGCAATTGCATGACGAAGGAGCGCAGCATCACGGCGTGCATGAAGCCGGGGTTGTCGCCGTTCATGCGCACGATACGGATGCCGAGAATACGCTTGCCGATGGTTTGTCCTCGCACCGAAAGCAGCCAGGTCTGGTAGACCAACAAGGCCAGAAGCGGGAGCATCAGCAGAAGCAGCGGCGCGGCGATCTGCGCGAGAATCTCCGTGGGGTTGCCGGAATTTTGGGAAAAGTTTTCAAAGTTAGGGATAAGCCAGAAAAGACCGGGCAGGCTCACCAAAAGCATAGCCAGTCCATCCAAGATAACCGCGCCCAAGCGCTGGCGGCGTCCGGCGAGGACGAGTTGCCTGCCGGCCGGCGTTTCGCCGGCTGCGGCGAGGAAGGGGTTTGCCGACGCGGCGCCCGTTGGGGTGGGTAGGGGCGGGACGTCGATCGGCGGAAACTCGGTGCTAACAGGGGCCCAGGCCGCCATGCCCTCGCGCCAGACGAGATCTTCGTAAGCGATCAGGCCTGCGTTGAGCCGCTCGCGAACTTGCTTGGCGTCGAAGGGGCCGAGTTGCTTTCCGTCTTTCCCGATGAAGTAGCGCATTTTTAGGCAGGCTGGGCGGAAGAACCTCGGGCTGAAAACGCAAAAACGCCGCGACCGGGATGAGCCGGTCGCGGCGAGAGCGGATGGATGTCGTGCGTTGCGAAGATGCCGGGCCGATCAGGCGAGCGCGGCGACGTAGTTGGCCTCGGCGGCGTCCCAGTCGACCACGTTCCAGAAGGCGGCGATGTAGTCGGGGCGGCGGTTCTGGTAGTTGAGGTAGTAGGCGTGCTCCCAGACATCGAGACCGATCACGGGCTTGCCCTCGATGCCGGCGACGGCCTTGCCCATGAGCGGGCTGTCTTGGTTGGCGGTGGAGCCGACGGCGAGCTTCTTGTCGGCGGTGACGACGAGCCAGGCCCAGCCGGAGCCGAAGCGGGTGGCGCCGGCCTTGGCGAACTCTTCCTTGAACTTGTCGAATCCGCCGAAGGTGGCGTCGATGGCGGCGGCGAGTTTGCCCTTGGGGGCGCCGCCCTTGCCGGGGGCGATGATGGACCAGAAGAAGGTGTGGTTGACGTGGCCGCCGGCGTTGTTGCGGACGCCGCCTCGGATGGCCTCGGGAACCTGGGAAAGATCGGCGATAAGCTGCTCGACGGGCAGGGCGGCGAGAGCGGCGTGATCCTTCAGGAGGTTGTTCGCGTTGGTGATGTAGGCCTGATGATGCTTGGAGTGGTGAATCTCCATCGTCTTGGCGTCGATGTGGGGGACGAGGGCGTCGTAGGCGTAGGCGAGTTTAGGGAGTTCGTAGGCCATGGTATTGCGGTTTGGTGGATTGGGAAAAAGGAAGGACGGCGGAACCTGTTCGCCGGTCTTGCGGCCGTCAACCCCCGCGGCGGTTTTCCCCTGCCGTGCGTCTCCGGTTGGTGGCGCCTCCCGTAGCGAAGACCGGGATAAGGCTCCTGGGATTTTTCGACGACTCAGCGCGCAGGCTCAGGCACGGAAGGAGGCGGCAGGAAGCCGTGCCGGACAAAGATGGCCTGCGCCTCCGGACCGGCCAGCCAGGCTACGAAGGCGCGTCCGGTGTGCGCGCGCGTCGAGCCTGTGATCACGACTGCCGGAAAAACGATGCGCGGACCCTCGGTAGCGGTCACCCCCGTAATGATGCGCACCTTTTTAGCCAGGGCCGTGTCGGTTTTGTAAACGAAGCCGGCGTCCGCGTTGCCCGACTCCACCGCGGCGATGACGGCGCGCACGGAGTCGAGAAAGATCACCTTGTCGTGCACCGCCGGCCAGAGCCCTTCTTTTTCGAGGAGGTCCTGCGCGTAAGCTCCGGCGGCGGCGACGGCGGGATTACCCAAAGCGAGCAGGCGCACGTTCGAGTCGGCCAGGTCCGCGGGCTTTTGCAGGCGGGGGCCGCCGACGGCGGGTGCGATGAGGATGAGGGTGTTGCCCACGATGTCGCGACGGCTGTCGGCCACGATCAGACCGTTTTTCGCGAGTTGATCGATATGCCGCGAGTCTGCGGAGAAAAACACGTCGGCACGCGCGCCTTCCCGGATTTTTCGGGCGAGCGCGCCTGAGCCGCCGTATTCCACGTGGACGGTTTTTTCCGTGACGGCGGTGAACGCTTTCGCGGCCGCGTCCAGGGCCTCGCTCACGCTGGCCGCGGCAAAAACGGTGAGATCCGCGCCAGACAAAGGTCCGCGCACCAAACCTAAAAGAAGAACGAGCAGGACGATCGTAGGCCGCGTCATGGGGATGGGGTCACGTTGGCGGAACTATTCGGCAAATCATGGTTTATACCACCCCAAGTTTCGCATAATACCATTTGGGACAGCGATTGACGCCACGTGTGGCTGGGGCGCCAATTTACGCATGAAAGCTGCCGCTCCGAGCGAAACGAGGTTCGATCCGCAGGCGCCAGACCCTCGGGCGCGCCGGCGGCGCTGGCCGCGTTATGCGGGCGCGGCTTTGTTTGTCGGCCTGCTGGCCGCAGGTTTTTGGCCGCGCGCCATCCCGGTCGAGACTGCTTCGATCGTGCGCGGCGAACTGCGAGTGACGATCGACGAGGAGGGGCAGACGCGGGTGCGCAACCGTTACGTGGTGTCGAGCCCGGTGGGCGGTCAGCTGCGTCGCGTGGATCTCAAGCCCGGCGCGGTGGTGCGGGCGGGCGAGACCGTGCTGGCGGAACTAGAGACGGCGGGCACCGACCTGCTCGACGCGAGCGCGTTGGAGCAGGCTCGCGCGCGGGTCGGGGCGGCGGGGGGCAACCGGGCCGCGGCCGAGGCGCGGCGCGCCGCCTCCGAGGCTTCGCGAAAGCTGGCGGAGGCCGAGTTGTCACGCCAGCGGTCATTGGCGGAGAAAAAACTGATCTCCGCCCAAGAGCTGGAGACGGCGGAGATGCGCGCCGTGACCGCGGCGCAGGACGCGCGTGCGGCTGCATTCGCCGCGCAGGTTGCGGTGTTTGAGCTGGAACAGGCGGAGGCGGCGCTACGCCGAGGGCTTCCATTAGGAGACGATGCCCGCGGTGAGGGGCCGCGGGTGGTGGTGCGCGCGCCCGCCGACGGCGTGGTTTTGCGTGTGTTTCAAGAGAGCGCGCGTCTGGTCGCGGGCGGCACGCCTCTGCTCGAAGTGGGCGACCCTGCGGATCTGGAAGTGCGGGTGGAGGTGCTTTCTCGCGACGGCGTGGCGGCCCGGCCCGGTGCGCCAGTTTTGCTGGAGCGCTGGGGCGGCGAGGGCGTGCTCAACGCCCGCGTGCGTCTCGTCGAGCCCGCGGCTTTCACCAAGGTCTCGGCGCTCGGGGTCGAGGAGCAGCGGGTCAATCTGATCGCCGATTTCACCGATCCCTCGGAGCGTCGCACCGGCCTGGGCGACGGCTATCGGGTGGAGGCGCGCATTGTGGTCTGGGAGGCGCACGACGTTCCAAAGGCGCCGACCGGAGCCCTTTTTCAGCGCGATGAAGGCTGGCGCGTGTTTGTGGTTGAAGGCGGAAGGGCCAGACTGCGCGTCGTGGAGGCAGGCCGTTCCAACGGGGTTGAGACGCAGGTCATCGGCGGACTCGAACCCGGCGAGCGTGTCATCGTTTACCCGGGCGACCGCGTGACGGATGGTGTCCGCGTTCGCGAGCTTTGAGCGGGCTGGCTTCGCTGGGAGGCGCCGGAGCTTGCGGGATCGCCGCTTTGCGGTGTGCTAGGTTTTTACCTTCATGCCGCTCCAACTCCACGTCCTGCCTGCCGGTCCGATCGAAACCAACGCCTTCCTGCTCACGGAGGACACGCGTGGCGAGGCCGTGCTGGTCGACGCGCCCGGTCAGATTTGGGAGTTGGTCAAACCCATCCTCGCTCGGACGGGGTGCCGGTTGACCGAACTTTGGATCACCCACGGCCACTGGGATCACATGCAGGGCGCGGCCGAAATCGTGAAGGAGACCGGGGCGAAGGTGAGCGCACATCGCGACGACCAGATCCTGCTCGAAACCCCGGGCGTGATGGAGGTGTTTTTGCCGGGCACCATTCGCCTGCATCCGGTGAAAACCGATCGCTGGGTGGTCGACGGGGACGTGATCGAGGCGCTGGGGCGTCGCTGGGAGGTGCGCCACGTGCCGGGGCATTGTCCGGGCAGCGTGCTTTTTTGGAGCGATACCGATAGCCTGGCGTTTTCCGGCGACGCGATTTTCCAAGGCGGCGTGGGGCGCACTGACTTCCCCGGCGGCAGCATGGCGAAGCTGGAAAAATCCATTCGCGAACGAATCTACACCCTGCCCGATGCGACTCGGCTTTTCACGGGACACGGCGACGCCACCACGGTGGCGGAGGAAAAGACGACGAACCCTTTCGTGAGGGGCTGAGCGCCCTTCGTTAACCGAGGACGGCACGGATGGGCACCGACGAGGAATGGATGGGGCGGGCTCTGGCGCTGGCGCGACGCGCCTGGGGCGGCACGCATCCCAACCCGATGGTCGGCGCTCTCATCGTCGAGGACGGCGAGGTTGTCGCCGAGGGCTGGCACGCGTGCGACGGGGGGCCGCACGCCGAGCGCGTGGCGCTGGCCGCGCTCGGGCGGCCGCCGCGGCTAGGGGCCACGCTGGTGGTGACGCTCGAACCCTGCTCCACCGCGGGGCGCACCGGCGCGTGCTGCGACGCGATCCTGCGTGCGGGTGGCGTTTCCCGCTTGGTGATCGGTGCCACCGACCCCAATCCCGCCCACGCGGGGCGTGGCGTCGACGTGCTGCGGGCGGCGGGGCTAGCGGTGACCTCGGGCGTGCGCGCCGACGAATGCACGGACCTCAATCTGATCTTCAACCACTGGATCACGACCGGACGGCCTTTGATCGCGGGAAAGATCGCCACCACGCGCGATGGATTCTCGCGTCCGCCGTTGGGCGCGGATCGTTGGATCACGGGCGCCGCCGCGCGCGAGGATGTTCACCACTGGCGGCGTTTGTTTCCGGCGATCGCGGTTGGTGCGGGCACGGTGCGGGCGGACAATCCCGCCCTCACGCGGCGTTGGCGCGAGGCGGACGGGACGGCGCGCGAGGATTGCGGCTGGCGCTTTGTTTTTGATTCCACGCTGGCGACGGCTTCGGGCGCGGAGGCGAATTGGCCCCGGGTATACGCGGATGCCTGGAGGCAGCGCACGATTGTGGTGACGAGCGTGGCGGCGGACGCCTCGGTGCGTTTGCGGTTGGAGGACGCGGGCGTGCAGGTGTGGACGATGGAGACGACGCGTGGCGCGGCCGGCTGGGCGGAGTTTTCGCGACGCTGCGCGGCGGAGCGGATCACGGGTGTTTATCTCGAAGGCGGCGCCGAGCTGCTTGACGATGCGTTGCGAGCGGGCGCGCTGGATTATGGATTTTGGTATCGGTCACCGAGACAAAGCGCCACGGGGTGGGGTGGTCGGGTCGAGTGGAATTTTGCGTCCGGCGCTCGCATGGAGCGGCACGGCGAGGACGAGTTGCTAAGGGGGTTTCTTGACCGCAGATGACGCCGATGAACGCAGATAAAAAGCAAACGATCTATCTGGCCTCGGGGAACGCGCACAAAGTCGCCGAGATGGGCGCGCTCGCGGCACGCGATGGACTCGGTTTGGAGATATTGTCCGCCAAGGCGCTCGGCGGCATGCCCGCCGTGGAAGAGGACACGGGAACGTTTCGGGGCAACGCGCGGAAGAAGGCGCGGGCGCTTTGGGAGAAGGCCCCGCGCGGCAGCGTGGTGCTGGCCGACGACAGCGGAGTGTGCGTAGATCATTTGGGCGGCGGCCCCGGTGTGGAGAGCGCCTACTTCGCCGGTCCGCAAGGTGACTCGGCGGCGAATCTGCGGAAGCTCACGGATGTCATGCGCGGAGTGCCGGCGGAGCGGCGAGGCGCGAAGTTTTATTGCCTGCTTTTTCTGGTGGACGAGACCGGGGCGGAGCACGTTTTCGACGGCGAATGCAGGGGATCCCTGCTGGACGATCCGCGAGGCGGCGCGGGCTTTGGCTACGATCCGCTGTTCGTTCCCGAAGGGTTTACCCAGAGCTACGCGGAGTTGGGCGACGAGGTGAAGGCCCGACTGAGCCACCGGGCTCGCGCGTGGTCGGCCTTGGCTGCTTGGTGGCGGAATCGGGCCGGTTCCTGATCAGACGGGCAGGCCCGAGAGCAAACGGTTCACTTCTTTTTGTAGACCGTGGCGGGGTCGAAGAGCGGTTGGCCGGTGAATTCCAGCGCGTAGCCAGCGGCGTCGAGGTCGGTGAGCTTGCGGTAGAAGCAGCTCTTGTAGCCATTGTGGCAGGAGGCGTTGGCGGCACCGGTTTGCTCGACCTTGATGAGCAGCACGTCCTGGTCGCAATCGGTGTAGAGTTCCTTCACCCACTGGACGTTTCCAGACTCCTCGCCTTTGCACCAGAGCTTGTTGCGGGAGCGGCTCCAGTAGGTGGCCTTTTTGGTCTTCAGGGTATGGGCGAGGGATTCGGCGTTCATGAACGCGAACATGAGGACTTGGCCGGTTTGAACATCCTGAGCGATGCAGGGAATGAGGCCGTCGGCCCCGAATTTGGGCTGAAGCGTGGAGCCGAGCTCGATTTCGGAGAGGGTGGTGCGGGCGGGAAAAGACATGATTGGAGAATGAGCAAGGCGGAGCGGGTTTTGCCGAACTCAAAATTCGCCCGGCGTGGAGTGGGTGACAATGGCGCCGTCGGCCGAGCAGGCCGCTAGGACGGAACCGCTCGCGGCGGAGCGTCGATCGGGAATGAGTTCGCCGGGCTGTGGTAACAGCCTAGGTCTTCGCGGTCATGATTATCGCCGATCTTGCC
>JBDLWD010000114.1:0-2934 GCA_039804465.1 Verrucomicrobiota bacterium
CTCGACCGCGTTCCCACTCCGGGAACGCGGTTCTTTTTTTGGCAAGCCGCCGGGCCCCGCCACCCTCCCCCGCCTGCGGGCTTGCCCTCCCTCGCCGCGCCGGGTGTTCTCACCTTTTTTCCCCTGCCCATGACCTCCGCGCAGATCCGCCAGTCCTTCCTCGATTTCTTCCACCAGCAGAAGCACACGATCGTCCCCTCGTCCTCGCTCCTGCCCGACTCCCCAGGACTGCTCTTTACCAACGCCGGCATGAACCAGTTCGTGCCCATCTTCCTCGGAGACCGCGCGCCCGACGTCTCCAAATGGGCCGGCGTCCGCCCCTCCTCCGACACCCGCGCCGCCGACACCCAGAAGTGCATCCGCGCCGGCGGCAAACACAACGACCTCGAGGACGTCGGCTACGACACCTACCACCACACGATGTTCGAGATGTTGGGCAACTGGTCCTTCGGCGACTACTTCAAGAAAGAGTCGCTCACCTGGGGCTGGCACCTGCTCACCAAGGTCTGGGGCATCCCCGCCAAGCGCCTCTTCGCCACCGTTTACGCCCCCAAGCCCGGCGACCCCTCTGAATTCGACCACGAGGCCGCCGCCATCTGGACCGAGCTCTTCAAGGCCGAGGGTCTCGACCCCGCCGTCCACATCGTCCACGGCAACCGCAAGGACAACTTCTGGCAGATGGGCGACACCGGCCCCTGCGGCCCCTGCTCCGAGATACATTTCAACCTACTCCCCGTCGACGACGAGCAGGCCGGCCGCGCCCTCGTCAACAGTTCCTCGCCGCGCTGCATCGAGATCTGGAATCACGTCTTCATCCAGTTCAACGCCAACGCCGACGGCACCTTCTCCCCGCTCGCCGCCAAGCACGTCGACACCGGCATGGGCTTCGAGCGCGTCGCCGGCATCCTCGCCACGACCAAGAACTGCACCGACTTCTCCGCCGAGCCGTCCAACTACAACGCCGACGTCTTCGCTCCGCTCTTCACCAAGGTCGCCACCCTCTCCGGCAAGGTTTACCAGGGCACCGTCCCCACCAAGCGTGAGGGCCTCACCGAGCAGGAAAACATCGACATCGCCTTCCGCGTCCTCGCCGACCACGCACGCACCATCTCCTGCGCCATCGCCGACGGCATCCTCCCCGGCAACGAAGGTCGCAACTACGTCATACGCCGCATCCTCCGCCGCGGCATTCTCTACGGAACCAAGCTCGGCCTGAAGACCGGCTTCTTCGAGCAACTCGTCGAACCCGTCGTCGAGAGTCTCGGCCAGGTTTTCCCCGAACTCGTCGCCCAGCGCAGCATCATATGCCGCGTCATCCGCAGCGAAGAGGAGAGCTTCGGCCGCACCATCGAGCGCGGTCTCGCCATCTTCAACAAGGCCGCCTCCGGCGCCCGGCAGATCGGGGGAGCCGACGCCTTCGAGCTCTACGACACCTACGGCTTCCCGCTCGACATGACCCAGCTGCTCGCCACCGAGCGCGGCCTCGGCGTCGACACCGCCAAGTTCGAGGAGCTCATGGAGCAGCAGCGCTCCCGCGGCCGCGCCTCCACCAAGAAGGAAATCATCGTCGCCGCCACCGAGGGCGAATCGACCACCGAGGCCAGGCCCACGCCCTTCATAGGCTACGTGATCGGCAAATCCCAGTCCTACGCCCTCACCGTCACCGAGGTCGTCCGCTCCGGCGACGACACCTACCTCGTGTTCAACGAAACGCCCTTCTACGCCGAGATGGGCGGGCAAGTCGGCGACTGCGGCGTGCTCCTCGCCAAGGGCCAGGCCGTGCAGATCGGCGACACCATCAAGGACAAGGCCGGACGCCACCTTCACCACGTCTCCAACCTCGAGGGCCGCATCCTCCCCACCGCCCCGCGCGGCGCGGCCTCCGTCACCGCTCCCTTCCTCGATTCCCTCGTCGGCACCGTCGTCGAGGCCGGCGTGAACATGGTCCACCGCCGCGCCATCCAGCGCCACCACACCGCCACGCACCTCCTCCACTTCGCGCTCCGCCGCGTGCTCGGCACCCATGTGCGCCAGGCCGGCTCGCTCAACGCCCCCGACCGCATGCGCTTCGACTTCGCGCACTTCGAGGCCGTCACCCCGGCCCAGCTCCGCGAGATCGAAGCGATCGTCAACTCGCGCATCCTCGATAACGCCGAGGTCAAGGGCTACGAGACCGACTTCGACAAGAAGCCCGCCGGCACCCTCGCCTTCTTCGGCGAAAAATACGGCGCACGCGTCCGCGTCGTCGACATCGGCGGCTACAGCCGCGAGCTCTGCGGCGGCACCCACGTCAACACCACCGGCGAGATCGGTCTCTTCAAGATCGTCTCCGAAGGCGCCGTCGCCGCCGGCACCCGCCGCCTCGAGGCCGTGTGCGGCCAGTCCGCCTACGACTACGTCGCGCAGGAGGAGGCCCGCCTCCACGCCCTCGCCGAGAAAGTCGGCGCGCCCCTCAGCCAGCTCGAGCAACGCCTCCAAAGCCTCCTCGCCGAAAAAGCGGAGCAGGCCAAGAAACTCGCCGCCCTCGAACAGGCCGCCGCAGCCGCGCAGGCCCAGAAACTCGTCGCCTCCGCCGCCACCCGCGACGGCCTGCCCTTCGTCTCCGCCGTGGTCGCCGTCGACGGCCCCGAGGCGCTGCGCAACCTCGGCGCGCAGGTGCTCGGCCAGCTTGGCGAGTCCGGCGTGGTGCAGCTCGGCGCCGTGATCGGCGACAAGGCCAGCGTCGTCGCCCTCTGCGGCCCCGCCGCGATCAAGGCCGGCAAGAACGCCGGCAAAATCGTGCAAGCCCTAGTGGCCCAGCTCGACGGCAAGGGCGGTGGAAAACCTGACGTCGCCATGGGCGGCGGAAAAAACATCTCCAAGCTCGCCGAGGTCCTCGCCGCCTGAGTGTAACCGGGATCCCCCGCCCCTATTTTCCAGCCACGCCCCCTTCGG
>JBDLWD010000115.1:0-4770 GCA_039804465.1 Verrucomicrobiota bacterium
CGGCATCGACGCCCTCGAGCCGGTTCGCCCCGTCGCCCACGACTGCGCGCACCGGGGTCCAGTTGACCAGATCGGCGCTCGATTCGAGCTGGTAACGCTTGTCGCGCTGGGACGGCCAGGCCAGTTGAACGCCTCCGCCGGCGCGGGGCCCAATGTCGGGCGCCAGGCGCGAGGAAGAATTGCGCGGATCGGTGCCGAGACGGCTTTCCTGAAGGTTCGTGAAGCCGTCGCCATCGGTGTCGGCGGCGGCCGAAAGCGCCTGCGCGGAAAAACGCGCCTGCCAGACATCGCTCATCTGGTCGCCGTTGGCGTCCAACGCGGCGCGGACCGGCGGAGCAAGCCACAGCAGGCCGGTTGCGGACAAACCGAGAAGAAAGGCGCGCATCGCGAGAGGGGTGGGGTGCTGAGAGCAAAGGGGCTTCGCCAGCTCTTGGCAACGCGCCAGCGGGGGGGCGTTTTTTTCATGAACGCCTCACGGGGACGGGCCGGAAGAGACGGGGGCGAAAAATACGTAGCTGCGCCGTTGTCGGGCGGAGCGAGGCCTGCAAAGTGAGCCGTATGCGCCCGCCCGTTCCCGCCCCGCAGTCGTCGCCGCCCCCGTCGGGGTGGCGCTGGGCCTATCCCTCGGCGCTGGCCGGCATGATCGTGGTGGCCTCAGGCAGGAGCCAAGTCGCAGGGCCGCAGGTGGTGAACATCGACAAACTCGTGCACTTTATGGTGTTCGGTTTGCTGGCCACGACGGTGGTCCGCTCCCTTGGGATAAAGCGTTTCCGCATGGCGATCCTCACGGTTTCGCTTTTCGGGGTAGCCGACGAGTTTCGCCAAAGCTTCACGCCGGGGAGGTTCGTCGAATTTGCCGACTGGGTGGCCGACACCGCCGGCGCGTTCACCGCGGTGTCGCTTTACGTCTACTGGCCGCTTTACCGCCGCCTCCTCGAAACACCGCTCCGCCTCGGGCCACGCCGCGTAAACCCGGCTGCGCCATCCGCCGAAGCCACGGCGAAATCCGCCTCCGCCACATGAATCCCGCCGTAGCCTCCGCCCGCATCGCCGCTCTCCGCCGCGAGATCGCCGCCCACGACGAGCGCTACTACCGCGAGGCGCGGCCACTCGTCACCGACTTCGATTACGACAAACTCAAGCGCGAGCTTGCCGACCTTGAGGCCGCCCACCCCGCCGAGGCAACCGCCCTAGGCCTCGCCTCCCCCGTTCACCGCGTGGGCGACGACCGCAGCGAGGGTTTCGTCCGCGTGAAGCATCGCCAGGCGATGACCACGCTGGACAACACCTACGACGAGACCGAGCTGCGCGATTTCTGCGCCCGCCTCGCCCGCCTCTTCGGCAGGGAACAACTCGCCTACTCCGTGGAGCCCAAGATCGACGGCGCCTCCATCTCGCTCACCTATGAACATGGAAAACTCGTGCGCGCCGTCACCCGCGGCGACGGCGAGGAGGGCGACGACGTCACCGTAAACGTCAAAACCATCGCCAACCTCCCCCACGAGCTGAAACGCCCGCCCGCGCCCGCCAAGCCGGCCACGCCCGCCGAGGATCTTTTCGCAATCGCGCCCGAACCCGCCGCCGACTTCCCCGAGCTTCTCGAGATCCGCGGCGAAGTGTTTCTGCGCTTCGACGAGTTCGCGCGGATCAACGCCGCCGAGCAGGAGGCCGGCCGCGAGCCCTACGCGAACCCGCGCAACCTCGCCGCCGGCACGCTCAAACTCCTCGACTCCGCCCACGTGGCCTCGCGCCGCCTCGAGATCGTGCTCTACGGCCTCGGCGCCTGCGAACCCGCGCCCTCCGTCGAATCCCAGGGCGCCTGGCACGATCAACTCGCCGCCTGGGGCCTGCCCGTTCTTGAGCACCGACGCCACGTCGTGGGCGTCGAGGCCGTCCTCGCCGCCATCCGGGATCTCGACCAGATCCGCGCCACCCTGCCCTATGCGACCGACGGCGCGGTGGTGAAACTTGACGACTTCGCCCTTCAGGCCCGCGCCGGCTACCGCGGCGAGGGCCAGAGCGGTCGCAAACTCTCCCCTCGCTGGGCCTGCGCCTACAAGTTCGCCCCCGAGCAGGCCGAGACGCGCCTGCGCGACATCGCGATCCAAGTGGGCCGCACAGGAGTGCTCACGCCTGTCGCCGAGCTCGAACCGGTGCAGCTCGCAGGCACCACCGTGGCCCGCGCCACCCTGCACAACGCCGACGAGATCGCGCGCAAAGACATCCGCGTAGGCGATCTCGTGACCGTGGAAAAAGCCGGCGAAATCATACCGGTCGTCGTTTCGGTAAACCTCGCCAAACGCCTGCCCGAGTGTGCGCCCTACGTTTTCCCCGCCGCCTGCCCCGTCTGCTCCACCCCGGTCGTGCGCGTCGAGGGTGAGGTCGCCATCCGCTGCCCCAACGCCGACTGCCCGGCACAGCTCGTCACCCGCCTCGACTACGTGGCCGACCGAAAGGTGCTCGACCTCGAAAGCCTCGGCGGCGTGGTAGCGGAGGCGCTCGTCCGCAGCGGCCAGGTCCGCGACGTGTTCGACCTCTTCGCGTTGCAGGCCGAGCCGCTCGGCGCGCTGAATCTTGGCACGCCCGAGGCCCCTCGCATCCTCGGGGTCAAGAACGCCACCAAGATCGTCGACGCAATCGCCCGCGCGCGCTCGCTGCCGCTCGACCGCTGGCTCATGGCGCTGCAAATCCGCGACGTCGGATCCACCACGGCGCAGGACATCGCCGCCGCCCACGGCACGCTCGAGGCCGTAGCCACGTCGGAACTCCTCCCGCGTCTCGCCCGCCTGGCCGACGTCGCCGAGGAGATGGCCCGCATCAGCCCGCGCTCGCGGCTCAACCCGCCGAAGGACGAGGCCGAGCGCGCCGAACGCGTCGCCCGCCACGCCGCCCTCTCCGGCGAGCTCGCGGAACTCGAGGCGCATCGCGAGCGCACCCCTGGCGCGGACAAAATCGGCTACGAGGCCGCGCGCCACGTGGTGGACTTCTTTGCGGGCGAACGCGGACGACACGCGCTGAATCGCCTCGCCCAGCTCGGCGTCGCGCCCAAGGCCGCGCGCCTCGCCACCGCCGCCGTGCAGGGCGCGCTGGCCGGAAAAACCTTCGTGCTCACCGGCGCCCTCCCCTCCCTCTCGCGCGACGAGGCCAAGACCCTGATCGAGGCCGCCGGCGGCAAGGTGAGCGGAAGCGTGTCGGGGAAAACCCACTACGTCGTGGCCGGCGAGGAGGCGGGCTCAAAACTCGAAAAAGCACGCGCCCTCGGCGTCGCCATCATCGACGAAACAGGCCTGAAAGCCCTGCTCGGCTGAAGTGATTTTTACCGCGGATTACGCGACTGAAGTCGGACCAATTTCTTTTCAATCCATCGACCACGAATGGCACGGATGATCACGGATAAAAGCCAGCGGGCGGCCGATGTCGCCTTTATCCGTGTTCATCCGTGATATCAGTGGTTAAAAAAACATCCGCGCCCATCCGCGTAATCCGCGGTTAAAAAATCCCCCGCCTACCCCATGACTGACGACAGTTTTCTCGAAGATCTCTCGCGGCGCGCTTTTCGCTACTTCTTCGACACCGCGCACCCGCACACCGGACTCATTCCCGACCGCGCCAGGGCCGACGGCTCCAGTCCCGGCGACATGGCCAGCGTGGCCGCCACCGGCTTCGGCCTCACCGCGCTGGTGATCGGCGCGGAGCGCGGCTGGGAATCGCGCGCCGAGTGCCGCGCCTGCGCCGAGCGCGTGCTGCGCACCCTCTGGCGCGACGCCGCGCACGAGCACGGTTTTTTCTACCACTTCCTCGACACCCGCGCCGCCCAGCGCGGGTGGGATTGCGAGGCATCCACGATCGATACCGGCCTGCTGCTCTTCGGCGCGCTCAGCGCAGGCGTCTATTTCGGCGGCGTGGTCGCCGAGCTCGCTCAAGCCATTGAGGCCCGGGCCGACTGGACCCGGATGCTCGATGCGGACAACCGCATCAGCCACGGCTGGAAACCCGAAGGCGGAAAACTGCCGTGGAGCTGGGATCAGTTTTCCGAGCACTATGCGATGACCTGGTTCGCGAGCCACGATGCCACGAACCCCGCGCCGGCTGCGACCTGGCGCGCGTGGCGCCGGACGCCCTTCGTCGACTACGCGGGCGAGCGTTTCCTGCACCACCCGCCGCTTTTCGTGCACCAGTTTCCGCAGGCGTGGCTGGATTGGCGCGGCTTCAAGGACGAGGTGAGCGGGGTAAATTTCTTCGCGCAGGCCTGCGCCGCCACGCGCGCGCAAAAGCAATTCTGCAAAGACCTCTCCGCGCGCTTCCCCTTCTACGGCGAAAATGTCTGGGGCCTCACGTCCTCCGACGCGGCGGCGGGTTATCTCGACTGGGGCGGCCCGCCGGTCACGCCGGGCGCGATCGATCCGCGCATCGACGGAACGGTGGTGCCCTGCGCGGCCGCGGGCTCGCTGCCCTTCGCACCCGCGGATTGCACCGCCGCGCTACGCGAGATGCACGCGCGCTGGGGCGGCAAGATCTATGGCCCTTACGGCTTCGCCGATGCGTTTAATCCGCACACCGGCTGGGTAGGCAGCGACGTCATCGGTATCGACCAAGGCATCACGTTGCTCATGGCCGAGAACCTCCGCACCGGCCTCGTGTGGAAGCTGATGGAGCCGTGGCGGCCGGCCTGAGTGATTTTCAAAGTAAACTTGCCCCCAAACGCATGGGCTAGTATGCCTTTTCTCATGAAAACGGTATACAGTGTAAAAGAGGCGCAGAAGAGCATGG
>JBDLWD010000116.1:0-3314 GCA_039804465.1 Verrucomicrobiota bacterium
AGCGTCGTGTCACAGTAGAGTTCGACAAAAAGGCGAAGGACTGGGCCGCTGAGAAGGGCTACGACCCGGTCTTCGGCGCCCGCCCGCTCAAGCGCTTCCTGCAACGCCACATCGAGACGAAGCTCGCCCGCGCCCTCGTCGCCGGTGAGGTGGCGGACGGAGCCACGGTCGTTTTTTCGGTCTCACGCGATGAATTGACCATGAAATCCTCGATTTCCCTAAAATAGTTGACCTATAATGTGACTTAGTCCTTATTCAATGCATGAAAATAACTGTAGAGTTGGATGACGCCACCTTGGAGGAGCTTATGTCCGTGACCAACGAGCGCAAAAAAGGTCCGGCCGTTGCCCAGGCGGTCGAAGAGTTTTTGAAGCGTCGCAAGGCCCGCGAGTTTGGCCGGCTTCTCATGGAGGGTGCCTTCGATTACCCCGAGCAAACGGCGGCGGAGAAGGCGCGGCAGGATGCCTGAGGAATCGCCATGGTTCTTGTCGATTCCTCGGTCTGGATAGAAGCCGCACGCCGCCAGGGCGATCTTGCCACCAAGGTCGCCCTTCGCGCGCTGCTCGACGAATACGAGGCCGCGTGGTGCTCGCCGGTTAAGCTGGAGGTGCTCGGGGGCGCGCGTCGCGAAGAGCGCCGGGCCATGGAGATGTTTTTCTCCGTCATCCCTTACGTGTCGTGCGGCGAGCCCGAGTGGGAAGCCGCCAAGGCCCTCGCCTGGCGGGCGCGAGAGGCGGGCCACACGCTGCCCTCCAACGATCTCCTCATCTCGGCCACGGCCGCGGCGCGCGGTTGGCGGGTGTTCTCGCGCGACGCGCATTTCGTGACGCTGTCCGGCCTGGGCGGTGCGGTGACCTACCGGTCCGGTTACGGCGGCAGTTATCAGGCGGAAGAAGAACTCTAAAAGCAGGCGCAGGCGGAGTCCGCGAAAACCGGCCCGCGTGGCGCCGCGTTTTCCCGTTTGCTTCGCGGCGGCGGGGGCCGCATGGCTTTTCGTTCCCTTCTTTCCCATGAGCCTCGACGCGCCCACGCCAGTGTCCGTCTCCGATGCCGCCACGCTGCGGTTTGGCATCGCCGCGGCCCGTTTCAACGCCGCCCTCGTTGACGCGCTCGTCGCCCGAGCCACCGCCACGCTCGTCGCGGCCGGCGTGCCCGCCGCCTCGGTCGAGGTCGTGCGCGTGCCGGGATCGCACGAGGTGCCCTGGGCCGCGCAACGGCTCGCCGCCACCGGACGTTTCCACGCGGTCATCGCCCTCGGCGTGCTCATCGCGGGAGACACGAATCACCACGAGATGGTGGGCGACGCGGTGGCCCACGCCCTTATGCGCGTGTCGCTCGACACCGGCGTGCCTGCGATCAACGGCGTGGTCGTCGTCAACAACCGCGAGCAGGCCGAGAAGCGCACCACCGGCGAATACGATCGCGGCGCGGAGTTCGCCGCCGCCGCGCTCGAGATGGCCACGCTGAACAAGACCCTTTCCTGAAATGAGCAACAAAGCCCTTTTCGCCCAGCGTCGCGACGGTCGCGTGGCCGCGCTCCAGTATCTGTATTCGTGGAGCCTCAACCGGCCCGAGCGTCTCCCCGACGACCTCGGCCTCTTCTTCGAGAACCTTCAGGTCGCCGACGGCAAGCCGCGCGAGCACTACGCCTTCGGCGAGGAGCTTATCCACGGCGTGATCGAGCATGGCGATGAAATCGACGGGCGCATCCGCGGGCTCGCGCAAAACTGGGACTTCGATCGCATCGCCCGCATCGACCTCGCCATCCTGCGGCTCGCGATCTTCGAGATGGTCTACCGCAAAGACATCCCGCCCGTCGTCTCCATCAACGAGGCCATCGATCTCTCCAAGCAGTTCTCCAACGCCGACGCCAAGCGCTTCATCAACGGCATCCTCGACAAGCTCAAGGACCAGGTCGGCCGCGACGCGCGCAAAGTAACCTGAACGAGCCAGAAGCGCGGGGCGGGGAGCAAGCAGCCAAACCCGGGCTCTGATGTCTTTGCTCTGGTTAGGTCCCCTCGCTCCCTGCTCCCGCCTCCACGCTCTTCCATGTTCGGTCTCTTCAAAAAATTTAAGGACGGTCTCGCCAAGACCGTCGCCGCCATCGCCGGCAAGACGCGTTCGCTGTTCGGCGGCCGCAAGATCGACGCCTCTTCGCTCGACGAGCTCGAGGAGGCGCTCATCACCGCCGACTTCGGCGTTGAGACCACCGACGAGATTCTTTCCGAGATAAAGGAAGCCTACCGCAAGGATCCCCAGCTTCAGGGCAAGCAGGCCGCCGAGCTCGGGGCCGCCGTCCTCAAGCGCGTCCTCGCCGGCGGCGCCGGCCAGCCCCTTTTGGAAAAGCGCGCCGACGGCTCCCCCGCCGTGCTGGTGATGATCGGCGTGAACGGTTCAGGCAAAACCACCACGACCGCCAAACTCGCGTGGGCCCTCCAGCAGCAGGGCAAGTCCGTGCTCGTCGCCGCGTGTGACACCTTCCGCGCCGCCGCGGTCGAGCAGCTCAAGACCTGGGCCGAGCGCCTCGACCTCGACATCGTCTCCAGCCACACCGGAGCCGACGCCGCCGCCGTCGCCTACGACGCGCTCCAGGCCGGCAAGAGCCGCGGCAAGGATGTCGTCATCATCGACACCGCCGGCCGCCTCCACACCAAGAGCAACCTCATGGAGGAGCTCGCGAAAATCCGCCGCGTGTTACAGAAGCTCGATCCCGCCGCGCCCCATTTTTCCTGGCTCGTGGTCGACGGTTCGCTGGGCAGCAACTCAATCGAGCAGGCGCGGGTTTTTCACCAGAGCTTCGGCCTCACCGGTCTCGTCGTCACAAAGCTCGACGGCACCAGCCGCGGCGGCGCCGTGGTCGGCATCTGGCGCGCGCTGAAGCTTCCCATTCATTACGTGGGCCTCGGCGAGCAAAAGGAAGACCTGCAACCTTTCGACCCCGAGGCCTACGCCAAGGCGGTCTTCGGGCTGGAGGGCTGAGCCCGCGGCGCGGGCGCCTAGCCTTGCGTCGCTTCGGGCGGAGGGAGGTCTCTCGCTCGTTTCAGGTGCGCGCCGCGTTTGAGTGGCTTGGGCGTATCCGCGTCCTCGGCCGTGGCGCGTATCTGTTTCAGCTCGTCGAATTGCTTGGGCGACATGAGCCGGCGCGGCACGCGTTTCGCGGCCTCGTCGACCAGCCGGTCCCACATCTCGGCGGTGACTGGGTCGATCGGCTCCCACGGCTGATGGTGCCCTTGCTTGCGCTTCCATGTGACGGCGCCGCCGTGAAAAACGGCCAGCACCTGATATTTGCCCTGCTTGGGATCGTCGCGCACCCA
>JBDLWD010000117.1:0-2816 GCA_039804465.1 Verrucomicrobiota bacterium
CGCCCGCTCCACCCAGCGCGAGGGCCAGACACGCCGCCGCCCATATCGGCACTCCCAGCGCCCAAGTGCCGCTGAATGCGACGGCCACTAGGCCCATCATCGAGCCCACGGACAAGTCGACGCCGCCGGTCTTGATCACAAAGGCCAGCCCGAACGCCAGTATGCCGACCTCGGCGGCGAGACGCGCGATCTCAAAGGCGTTGTCCAGGGTGAGAAACCTCGGATGCGCGAACGCGAAGACACAGACCTCGGCGAGCAGGATCAACAGCAGCACCCATTCGCCGTTGGGCGAAAGTCGCGCGGCCAACGAGGGACGCCCCTGCGGTTCCGCGGACGTCGCGACGGAGACTGAACTCGACTCAGCCACGCGCGGCCTCCTTTCGGAACGCGGTGTCGGCCACCACCGCCGCGAGCAGAATCGCGCCCTGGATGGCTTTCTCCCACGCCGGATCGATGTGCAAAAAGGTGAAGACGGTGCCGATCGATCCCAGCAGCGCCACGCCCAGCAGCGTCCCCAGCAGAGTGCCGCGGCCGCCGGTGATCGAGGCGCCGCCGACCACGACCGCCGCGATGACCTTCAGCTCGAAGCCGAGGCCGGCGTTGGTCTCGATCGTCGGATAGCGGGTGAAGTTGAACAAAGCCGCCGCCGCGGTCGCCGCGCCGAGGAGGGCGAATGCTCCGATGACCCAGCGCGGGGGCTTGAGGCCCAGCCGGCGGGCCGCCTCGTGATCGCAGCCCACCGCGTAAAAGGCGCGGCCGCCCGAGGTGTTGCGCATCGCCCAGGCGAAGCCCGCGAAAAGCGCGGCCGCCGTCGCGAGGTAGGCAAATTGCGCTGCTCCCGACGGAAGGCCGAACCACTGGAACCCGGCCGGCAGGTTCTGAATCCAGTCGCCGCCGGTTGCCTGAAGCACCCCGTTTCGCAATAAAACCATCGTGGCCAGGGTCGCGATGATGGCAGGCATGCCCGCAAGCGTGACCAGCAGGCCGTTGAACGCGCCCAGCGCCGCGCCGATTAAAAGCACGGCCGGCACGACCAGCGGCATTGGCAGGCCCGCCTTGGCAAGCAGACCGGCGGCGATGCCGCCCACGACAAATTGCGAGCCGATCGAGATGTCGATTTGCCCGGAGACGATCACCAGCGTCATGCCGGCGGCGGCGATGAGCACGGGGAGGTTGTCGATCGCGAGGCTGCGAAAGGTCGATACGGTGTAGAATCCGTCCACGCCAAAGAGCGGCAGCAGAAAGAGCGCGGCCAGCGCCAGCAGCAGGGCGGCTTCGCGCGGATGGCGGGCGAAAAGCGTCTTCATGCGGCGTCCTCCAGGGCGAGGTGAAGCAGGCTTTCGCGCGTGGCCTCCCGCGCCGGCAGCACGCCGGCCACGCGGCCGCGGCGAAAGACCGCGATGCGGTCGGCCAGTCCGAGCAGCTCGGGCATTTCGGAAGAGATGAGGATGATGGCCATGCCCTCCTTCACCAGCTCGCCCATCAGGCGATGGATCTCGGCCTTGGCCCCGACGTCGATGCCTTGCGTGGGCTCGTCGAGGATGAGCAGGCGCGGCTTGGTCGCTAGCCAGCGTGCCAAAGCGACCTTTTGCTGGTTGCCACCCGAAAGGGTTCCAGCGGAGACAAAGATGGACGCGGCCTTCACTCCAAGACGGAGGGCGAGCTCGGCCGCGAGAGCGTTCTCCTGCGGCTCGTCCAGCCAGGCGCCGCCGAGTCGGCGCAACACGGGCAGGGAAATGTTCTCCGCAATGGGCAACGCCTCCACCACGCCGTGCTCCTTACGATCCTCGGGAACATAAGCGATGCCATGGGCGAGCGCCTCGGCCACCGAACCCACTTGAACGGGGCGGCCGTCGAGCAGGATTTCGCCAGAGGTGGCAGGAGACAGGCCGAAGAGCACGCGGGCGAACTCGGTGCGACCGGCCCCGACCAGACCGCCTAGGCCAAGGATCTCGCCGCGGCGCACCGAGAGGCTGACTTCGCGCACTCCGGAAGGCGCGTGGCACAGGCCGCGGGTCTCCAACAGCGTGTCGCCCGGGGCCACGTTCACCTTGGGGAAAAGCTCCGCGAGCTCGCGGCCGGCCATCAGCCGCACCAACCGGGCGCGGTCGACCTCGGCGCGCGGATAGGTGCCGACATAGGCGCCGTCGCGCAGCACCGTGAACCGGTCGGCGAGACGAAGCACCTCCTCCAGGCGATGCGTGATATAGAGGACGGCCACGCCGTCGCCGCGAAGTTTCTCCACCAGATCGAGCAGGCGGTCGGCATCCTGCTGGGAGAGCGAGGCGGTCGGCTCGTCGAGAATGAGGACCTTTGCGGAGCGTCCGAGCGCGCGGGCGATTTCCAAAAGTTGCTTCTCCGCCATGCGCAGCTCCTTCACCGGCCGATCCACGTCGATGGTCGCACCGACCTTGGCGAGCAATTCGCGGGCGCGGGCGGTGCGCCGGCGCCAGGAAATCACGGGACCGTCTTCCCCGAGCATCAAATTCTCGGCCACCGACAGCTCGGAGAACAGGGTCGGATTCTGATAAACGACCGCCAATCCGAGCTCCTGCATACGCCGGGGAGTGGCGCCTTCGACCGGCGCGCCGGCGAGCTCGATCACCGCTCCGGGATCGGGCGCGACCACGCCGCTGGCGATCTTGATCAGGGTGCTCTTGCCCGCGCCGTTTTCGCCGAGCAGGGCGTGCACTTCGCCGGCGCGCAGCTCAAGCTCGACGCCGCGCAGGGCACGGACGCCGGGATAAGTTTTGGCGATATTGCGGAGACGCAGCAAACGAGGGGCGGGGTTGGGATGAAGGCATTAAGGGTGCGGC
>JBDLWD010000118.1:0-4372 GCA_039804465.1 Verrucomicrobiota bacterium
TCTCGATGCACACGAAGCTCACCGAAAAGACCAAGGGGCTGATCGACGCCCGCCGCCTCGGCCTCCTCAAACCCGGCGCGGTCATCGTCAACACCGGCCGCGGAGAGCTCATCGAACTCGCCCCGCTCGTCGAGGCCATCAAGGCCGGCAAGGTCCGCTATGGCGCCGACGTGCTCGACCAAGAGCCGCCGCCCGCCGACCATCCCCTCCTCGGCCTGTCCGGCACCGTGCTCACCCCCCACATCGGCAGCCGCACCCACGAAAGCGTCCAGCGCCAGGCCTCCTGCGCGGTGGAAAACCTCACCCGCTTCCTCGCCGGCAAGGAACCTATCGCCCGCGCCGTCTGACCCAAACCGTCCCAAGTCGCAGGTCTAAAGTCGCAAGTCATCACGGCGCCTCCGGCGCCGCACTCGGCCTTCAGACCTTAGGCTTTCCGACCTTAGACTGCATTCTCCCTCTTCTTCCTCACTCCCATGCCCGAAACCTATCTGGTCGTCCCTGAATCCGCCCATAACTCCCTAGTCGCCGCTGCGTATCAACACCGCGGATACCTCGCTGACGAGGCCGCCGAGGGCGCGCGCTTCTGCGCCGAGGCCTCGCGCCACGGCATCCGCACCCACAACGGTCTCAAGGCCCTCCACCTCGACCACCTCTTCGGTTCCGGCTCGAAGGGCTGCGTCCCCGGCGCGCAGATCGAGGAGCGCCCTTCCCGCTTCCCCTCCGCCAAGATCTGGAACGCCAACAAGAAGCTCGGCCAGGCCACCGCCTACCGCGCGATCGACGAGGCAATCCGCCTTGCCGACATCTACGGCGTCGGCACCGTCTCGGTCGACAACGCCTTCCACTACCTCTGGGGCGCCGGCTACGTCATGGACGCCGCCCGCCGCGGCTACATCGCCTACACGAACTGCACCGCCGCCCTCGCCGAGGTCGTCCCCTTCGGCGGCAAGTTCCCCACCCTCGGCACCAATCCCCACTCCTGGGGCTTCCCCACCACCGAGGCGATCGGCTTCCCGCTGGTGATCGACTGGGCCACCTCCGTCATCGCCATGGGCCGTGTCCAGCAACTCAAACGCGAGGGCAAACAACTTCCCCCGATGGCCGCCGTGGACAAGAACGGTCAGCCCACCACCAACCCCGACGAGGTCGCCGCCCTCCTGCCCTTCGGCGCGCACAAGGGCTACGGCCTCTCGCTCATGAACGAGGTTGTCGGCGCCTTCATCGGCGGATCGCTCCCCACCATCCGCAACCGCTGGGACAAGGTCCCCGAGGGCGAAAAGGGCACCTGCGCCTTCTTCTTCCAGGTCATCCACCCCGAGGCCATGAGCGGCGGCCTGTTCGCCAAGGGCCGCAACCAGAGCGAGAACGTCAAGGCCGTGCTCGCCGACGTCATGGGTCACGGCAACGAGGGCGCCATCATCCCCGGCCAGATCGAGGCCAACTTCGCCAAGGCCACCGCCGCCGCCGGCGGTCTTCTCTTCACCAAGGCCGAGGTGGAGGCCTTCAACGAGGTCGCCCGCGAGTGCGGCCAGCCCGAGTGGAACCTCGCCTCGCTCAAGACCCACACGGCCTGAGCCGGCCCGCGATTCCCTGCGGAAAGCGGGGAGCCGGGCTGACCCCGCGTCACTAATCGGCAGCTTTTATCGCGACACCAAATGCCGCGGAATGTCGGCGCGCTTCGGGGGAGGCGCGCCATATTCGATTTTACGTCCTGCGCGAAAGCCTGCCTTCCCACCACTTTGGCCGGGCTCATGGCTTCGCCGCAAGCAACTCCGCGACCTTCGCCGAGAGCGCTTCGCCACGCAGTCCCTTGGCGGCGATTTTGCCGTCGCGATCGAGCAGGAAGGTCGCGGGGATGGAGCGGATCCCGTAGGCTTGCGCGAGTTTGCTCTTCCAGCCTTGCCCGTCGAAAATCTGCGGCCAAGGCATCGCGTTCTCCTTGGTGAATGCGGCGAGTTTGTCGCCATCCTGGTCGAGGCTCACGCCAATGACCTCGAAGCCGGTCGCGTGGTGCTTTTCGTAAGCCTCCTTCACGTGCGGCAATTCGCCCACGCAGGGGCCGCACCAGGTGGCCCAGAAGTCGACCAGCACCACTTTGCCCCGGTAGGCGGCCAGATCGACGACCGTGCCGTCGGTCGCGGTCTCCTTGAAGGGCGCGAACTCCTTGCCGACCGCGGTGATGGCGGCGGCGATGGCGTCCTTTTCCATCCGATCGATCAGGGCCGGCAGCTCCGAGGCGGCGCGCGTGCCGGGGAAATCGGCGATAACCTGTTTGAAGAGGGGAATGGCGGTGGCGGTGTCCTCGAAAACCTGCGCGTAGAGCATGGCCTTCATTAATGGAATCATGGCCGCGTCGTCCGACTTATCCGAGGCGTGCTTGGCCGAAAGCTGGTCGAACGCCTTAAGCTCGTCCGCGAGCGCGGCTGGCGTGGTTTGTCCTGCTTCCAACTTGGCTTTCACCTGTTTGACCAGGGCCTCGAGCTCGCTCTTGACCGTTTCTGCGGCGGGAGCGGACTCGGGCGCCGGCGCATCGACGGCGGGAGTGGAATTTTGGGCGATGGCAGCAAAGGGAATGGCTGCGAAAAGCGCGGCCATGGCGCGGACGGGCAGGCGAGATTGCATGGGAGAAAGAGGGACGTGGGTGGTGCGGACCTGAAAATGGGACTGCTCGCGCCGGAAAAAGTAACGGGGAAAATGCGGTGACGGCCTCGGTCGCCCAAAAAGCGAGGCGAAGTCAGGTGCGCAAGAGAGCGAGAGCCTGGCGCAGGCAATCGAGCAGCACGGCGGGCGCGTGGTCGTTTTGTTCACCGTGGTTTTCCACCGCGTTGGACGCGCCCTTGATAGCGAGGAAACGCAGGCCGGGGCGTTCGGGGATAAGACGGCAGAGCGCGTAAAACTGACCGACCTCCATGTCCACAAGATCCACGAAGCACGAGAGGCGCTCGAAGTCGCTTCGGAGGCGGGGCAGGCGATGGGGGTAGTCGCCGGGCGCCTTGGCGGGCGCGAAGCCATAGTAGAAATCCGACGACACGATGCTGGCCGACGCATCTCCGGCAGGGAGATCGGGCCACTCGGGGCGCAACGGCTGGCAGGCGACCTCCCTGTCCAGCCCCGTGCCTGCCAGCCAGGCCTCGGAGATCGGGCTGGCTTCGCCTTTGGGCAGACGGCGCGGCCCGAGCGCGCCGGCGGTGCCGACCAGAATGATGCGCTCGATGGGCGCGGTGGTGAGAATCTCGTTCAAGATCGGCTCGACCGACCCCGTGCCGATGGGCGCGAGGACAACGGTTAGCGCCGGGAAAGTCCATGCGGTGAAGCCGCGAAAATCCGGCGTCGCCGGATCCGCCGGCAGGCCGACGGCGCGCAGGGCGCCGACGAAGGCCGTCTTGTCCTCGCCGCAACAAAGGACGACGTCGGGGCGAAGCTGGGCGGCGACGAGCCTGGCGTTGGGAGTGGGCTCGGGCGCGGGCGCGGAGACGTGCGACATGGGTTCTAGGATGACGGAGAGCCAAGGACGAGTCATCCGGAAAACAAAAAACCGGCCGCGATGAGGCGGCCGGTCGGGGGAAGAACTTTCGAAGGCGGGGCTTAGCGGACGACGCGGGCGCCGCCGCCGGAGATCTGTTTCTCGACCTCCTTGCGGGTGGCCATGGAGGTGTCGCCGGGCGTGGTGCTGGCGAGCGCGCCGTGGGCGGCGCCGTATTCGACCGCTTTCTGCGGATCGTTGAACTCGAGGAAGCCGAACTGGAGGCCAGAGGCGAAGGAGTCGCCGCCGCCGACGCGGTCGAGGATCTCGAGGCGCGGATAATGGCGGCTTTCGAAGAACTTGCCGTCGTGCCAGAGGATGGCGGACCAGTCGTTGATCGTGGCGGTGTGGACGTGGCGCAGCGTGGTGGCGGCGACCTTGAAGTTGGGGAACTCCTTCACGGCCGTCTCGATCATCGCCTTGAAGGCGTCGGTCTCGATGTGGCTGATGTTCTCGTCGGCGCCCTTGACGGCGAAGCCGAGCGAGGCGGTGAAGTCCTCCTCGTTGCCGATCATGACGTCGACATACTTGGCGATCTCGCGGTTGACCTCCTGGGCCTTTTTCAGGCCGCCGATGGTCTTCCAGAGCGAGGGGCGATAGTTGAGGTCGTAGGAGACGATGACGCCGTGTTTCTTGGCGGCCTTCACGGCCTCGATGGTGGCCTCGGCGGTGGAGGAGGATAGGGCGGCGAAGATGCCGCCGGTGTGGAACCAGCGTGCGCCGAGCTTGCCGAAGATGAGCTCCCAGTCGAAGTCGCCGGGCTTGATCTGCGAGGCGGCGGTGTTGCCGCGATCGGGATTGCCGACGGCGCCGCGAACGCCGAAACCGCGCTCGGTAAAGTTGAGGCCA
>JBDLWD010000119.1:0-4456 GCA_039804465.1 Verrucomicrobiota bacterium
CGCCGAGTTGGAACGCGCCACCGTTGCGCGAAAAGAGCCTGAGCGAGCCGGTGCCGAGGTTGAAGGAGGCGTTGGCGGAGCCGGCGTTGCCGTAGAGACGGGCGCTGCCGGTGCTGGAGCCGAAAGTGACGTTGCCCGAGAACGTGGACATGCCGCCGCCGAGGGTGAGGAGGTTGGTGCCGGAGTTATTGATGCGGAGGGAGCCGGAGCCGCTGATCGCGCCGTTGAGGGTGCGGGCGCCCGAGGCGGTGATGATGGCGTCGCCCGCGATAACGAAGGGATTCGGAACATCGGCGGAGACGGTGAGGATGCCGCCGGCGAGTTTCAGGGGGGCGGAGCCGAGGGCGCCGGCGACGGAGAGGGTGAGGTTGCCGGATTCGAGGGAGGCGGAGGTGAAGGAATTGGGCCCGGTGTTGGAGATGGTTAGCGAGCCGTTGCCGGATTTGGTGAACGAGCCGGACGCTGTGATGTTGCCGGTGCCGGCGAAGGTGAAGTTTTTGGCGGAGTTGGAGACGGTCACGGAGGCGGGGGCGAGGGCGCCGGTGATTTTAAGTGAAGGGGAATTGGAGCCGGAGTCGCTGATGGTGACGGCGTCGTTGGCGGCGAAGGCGACGGGGCCGAGGGCGGAGGTGAAGTTGAGCGCTGCGGTGTCCCACGTGTTGGTGACGCCGTCGCCAAACCACGTGACGGGGCGGGGTAGGGTTTGGGTGGATACGAGAAGGGCGCACTGTTGGGTCCAGGAGTCGCCGGCGGAGTCGGTGACGGTGAAGAGGAATCCGGCGCGTCCGGAGGTGTCGAAGACCGGGGAGAAGCGGACGAGGGCGCCGCCGGGGCCGCTTTGCGCGACGGTGCCGCCGATGATGGAAGATAAGGTGAAGACGGGCGATGAGGTGAAGCCGGAGGTGAACTTGCGAAGGTCGATGTCGATAAAGGACGGCGAGGTGGCGATGGAGCGCGCCACGGTGCCGTGGGGGACGGCCTTGAAGTGGAGGTATTCTTCGAGGCGGGTGTAGCCGACGGGAGAACCGGCGGGGAAAAAGGAGGAGGCGAGCTCGGAGGCGTTGAGAACGACGTTGTTGTCGGCCACCGCGGAATTGTAGCCGACGGCGGCCTCCCAGTCGTCGGGCATGCCGTCCAGGTCGGTGTCGGCCGGGGCGTTGACGGAGGCCAGTGCGGCGAAGGACGTGCCGGTGGAGAGGCCGAGCTCCAGGGGATTGGCGATGATGCCGCGCTGGAGGGCGGCGGCGCGGGAGACGCACAGGGCGGTGATCTCGTCGCGAAGGGGGCGGGCGCCGATCTCGAGGCGGAGGGCGCCGGTCTTGGAGAGGATTTTCTTGTAGGCGGTCATCCGCGGCGAGACGGAGACCGGGACTCCGACGACGGGGCCGGCCGGGTCGCCGTTGGTGGTCTGGGGCCAGGCCGTGGCCACCTGGTCGTAGCCGGTGGCGGATACCACGGTGTAGTTTGTTTTGGATACATCAAGCACCCCGTTGTTGTTTCCGTCCAGGGCGGCATCCGACATGTGGAGGCGGAACTTGGAGGTGCCGTCGTCGTTGGTGCCGCCGCCGTAGACGACCGAGGAGGTGGATCCGCCGTGGGAGAAGGTGCTGCCGCGGATGTTGACGCGGTAGACGTAGCCGGTGCCGCCGGTGGTCTCGGGGGCCATGTTGAAGCCGTTGTTCCAGCCGAAGACGAGGTTGTTGACCCAGTCGAAGACGTCGCAGCCGATGAGCTTGGGATTGCGGGTGTGGTTGTTTGCCCAGAGGGAGTGGTGGACGGTGGCGTGCCGCATTTTCCAGAGGCCGCCGGCGGAATGGCCGGAGAGACCCCAGGCGTTGGTGGACCACTGGAAGGTGAGGTGTTCCGGGGCGGTGCCGAACGAAGACATGTTCTCGTCGGTGGAAAACATGACGTCGCAGTGATCGAAGATGATGCGCTGGGAGCCGTTGATATCGACGGCGTCTCCGCCGGCGGCGGAGTAGCCGTAGCGCCAGCGGATGTGACGAAAGACGAGGTCGTTGCCGGTGATGTTTGTGGTGTTGTTCCAGAAACAGATGCCGTCGCCGGGCGCGGTCTGGCCGGCTACGGTGACGCGGCTTTTGTTTATGGTGATGCCGCCGCCCGATCCGGAGGGGAGGCGGATGTGGCCGGAGACGGCGAAGACGATGGTGCGGCCCTGCGCGGGGGCGGTGGCGATGGCATCGGCGAAGGAGCCGGCTCCGGAGGCGTTCAGGTTGGTGACACGGTAGACGTCGCCGCCGCGTCCGCCGGCCGAGATGGAGCCGAAGCCCTCGGCGCCCGGGAATGCGGGGATCTGGGCGTGCATCGCCAGCGAAAAGAGCAGCGCCAGCACGAAGGCGGGGGTAAAGCGAGGCATGGGGTGCAAGGATTAAGGGTCGGATTGATTATCTAGGGCGCGTGGTAGCGACGGGAGGCCGGTCCCTGCAAATGCGGCAGGGAGCGAGGTCTGATGGGGTGGCCTAGGCAGGTCTAGCATGGGAACTTTATTGCCGACGTTTTCAGTGGTTCTTGCGAAGTGGCGTGCTCAGCGGGCGATGAACTCCCAGTCTCCCGGGGGGACGGAGAATGTGACGTGGGTGTCGTCCGCGCCCAGGACGCGAAGGCCGGCCGGCGGTGTGGCATCGAGGGAGAGGGGCCAGATGTCACGGCCTGCGCACTCGACGCGGGAGAGACCGTGCAAGGCGAGCGGAACGCCGACGCGGGCGGTTGTTCCGGCAGGGGCGACGACGCGCAGGCGGAAGTGTTTCTCCCCGCGTTCGGCCTCGATCTCGATGCGGCCCCGGACGGATTCCATGCCGGAGCGCACGCGGCGCAGCGGCCCCAGGCGCGGGCGGACGTCGAAAGTCTCAAAGCCCGGAGTGGCGGGGGCCAGGCCGGAGACATATTCGCCGAGGAGGGTGAGCGGGCCTCCTGACCAGCCGTGGTTGTAGCTGCCGCCGCCGTAACCCTCGGGGCCGATGCCCCAGCCTTCCCATAGGGTGGAGAGCTCGCTCTCGACCATCTTGCGGTAGCGGGACTTCATGCGCGCGAGGGCGGCCTCGGTGTCGCCCATTCGAAAAAGCGCCTCGAGGATGTATTTCTCCATGTAGGGGCTGGCCTCGAACGATGTGGAGAGGACCTTGCGGACGGCGGGCAACCGTTCCGGGCCGGCAAGGCCGTAGAGGGCGGCGAGGCCGTGGCCGCGGTCGTCGGTCCGACCGGTGTATCCGGCAGATCGATACTCGGTGCCCTGCCAGAGCACGCGGTCGTAATTGGCGGCGATAGAGGCGCGTTTGGCCTCGTAGCCGGGGATGTCATCCCCGCGGCCCAGGAGCCGGGCCATGCGGGCGGCGGCGTCGAGGGCCTGAAAGAGTAGGGCGTTGTCCATGACGGGACGGTCGATGTTTTCGCCCCAGTCGCCCCAGTCCCAACCGCCGGGGCGGTGGACGAGCAGGCCGTCGGGGCCGATTTGCCATAGGGCGAGGTAATCGCGCACGGCGGGGTAGACGCGGGCGATGGTTTCGCGGTCGCCGGTGTAGCGGTAGTAATACCAAAAGCCGTGTTCGCCGATGCTGGAGAGCATCTGTCCGGGAAGTTCCTTGTCCCAGCTGCCGGCGGGGATGGGGGAGAAGAGCGAGCCGTCGGGTTTGCGCCAGCCGACGAGTTCGAGGATGGCCTTGCGCACGAGGGCGTGGGAGCGGGTGTCGCAGGCGTAAAACATCTCGCCGAGCAGGATGGCGGCGTCGCCCCACCACTGGGCGCGCTCGCGGTCCGGATCTTGGATGGAGTCCCGCATGTTGACGTTCATCGTGTGGCGACATTTGAGCCACAGGCGGTTGAGGAACGGATCGTCGCATTCGAACCAGCCGGCGAAATCGGTGTCGTAGCGGGTCTCGCGATAGCGGAGGTCGAGGATTTCCACGCCTTTGGGGAAGGTGTAGATCATCGCGTGACCATTGAGGTAGGCGGGGCTTTCAAACTCCTGCGCGCCGTCGCGGGTGATGTATTCGGCGCGGAGGTTGTATTCGCCGCCGCCCTTGTAGTTGTCGGTGCGGATGTCGATGAGTAGGCCGGGAGGCGCCTTTATCTTGAACCAAGGGGTGATGGTGAGGTTGCGGGGCAGGCGGGCGACAATGGCATTTCCATCCGAAAGGGAAGGAAGTGCGGAGGCATTTTCGTAGGAGGCGAGCCCGCCGTCGCGCCAAAGCGGGGTGGGGCGGGGAACGAGCTTATTCCAGGGAGGGACGGGCGGGCGACCGTGTTCGAGGGCGGAGGGCCAGGCGGTGTCGTCGAACGCCGCGTCCAGCCACTCTCCCGGGGAGAGGCGGGCGTCGTAGCGGACGTTGAACTCGGGCAGGCGGTAGTTGGGGTGGGGCGGGGCGGTAGCGCCGAAAGCGGGGTGGCGAATAGCCTTCCAGGAGGCGTCGGACACGAGGCGGTAAGTTCCGCTTTGGAG
>JBDLWD010000120.1:0-2723 GCA_039804465.1 Verrucomicrobiota bacterium
CCTTGGCGAAAAAAGATCAGGGGACGCTTATTTCTTTAGCGAAGCGCAGAACTCTGCGAGGCGGGTGACGCCCTTCTGGATGATCTCGTCGCTCGTGGCGTAGCTGAGGCGCAGGTAGCCCTCGGCGCCGAAGGCCGAACCGTGCACCGCGGCGACCTTTTTCTGATCGAGCAGCTGGGTGCAAAAGACCTCTGAGCTGAGTCCGAAGGAGGAGATGTTCGGGAAGAGATAAAACGCGCCCTCAGCGAGGAGGCACTTGATGCCAGAGATCTTGTTGAGCTCGGCGTGCAGGAACTTCCGGCGGCGGTCAAAGGCCACGAGCATCTGGGCGAGCGCGGCCTGGGTCTTGTCGCGCTCTTTGAGGGCGGCGAGCGCGCCGAATTGAGCGAAGGTCGTGGCGTTGCTCGTCATCTGGCTTTGCAGCTCGGCGATGGCCTTGGCGATGGGGGCAGGGGCAACAGTCGTGCCGAGGCGCCAGCCGGTCATGGCGTAGGTCTTGGCGAAACCGGAGACGATGATCGTGCGGGCCTCGACATCCTTGGAGAAGGTGGCGGGCGCGACGTGTTTGGCTCCGTCGTAGGTGAGATGCTCGTAGATCTCGTCGGAGAGGATGTAGAGATTGTGCTTCATCGCCACGGCGACGATGGCATCCATCTCGGCGCGGCTGTAGACGGCGCCGGTGGGATTGGAGGGCGAGTTAAGCACCAGCATGCGGGTGCGCGGGGTGATCGCGGCCTCGAGCTGGGCTGGCGTGAGGCGGAAGCCGGTGGTGTCGTCGGCGAGCACGAAGACGGGCTTGGCGCCCGCGAGCTTCACCATCTCCGGGTAGCTCACCCAATAGGGCGCGGGGATGATGACTTCGTCGCCGGGAGAGCAGGTCGCCAAGATGGCGAGATAGCAGGAGAACTTGCCGCCGGGGGAGACGATGACCTGCGAAGGGGCGACCTTGAGCCCGTAATCGGAGGCGTATTTGTCGGCTATGGCCTGGCGGAGCGGCTCGATGCCGGGCGTGGGCGCATACTTGGTCTTGCCGGATTTGAGCGCGGCGATGCAGGCCTCCTTGATGTGCTCGGGCGTGTCGAAATCGGGCTCGCCGGCGGCGAAGCCGCAGACGTCCTCGCCGGCGGCGGCGAGGGCCTTGGCCTTGGCATCGACGGCGAGCGTCGGCGAAGGCGAGATGTTTCGGGCCCAGGTGGAGAGGGGGGCGGGAGCGGTGGACATGGACGGTGGTTTAGGGAAAAGGGACTTTTGGCGTGGCGATTGGCCCCGCGCCGGGAGCGGCGCAAAAAAATCCGCGGCGAAGGAACGGGACGTTCCTCGAACCGCGGACGGCAATGCTTGGGCGGGGCGAAGCGAAGCGGCGGATCGAGGCGGGCTTACTTCTTCGCCTTCTTCTCGGGAAGAGCCTCGACGGCGGCGCGGAGGATCTCTCCGAGACTGGCCTTGGCCTTCTTGGCCGCCTTGACGAGCGCGGTTTTGTCGCCGGCCGGAAGGCGAACGGAAATCTGGCGGCGCTCCTCGGCGCCGGACTCGAACTTGGCAAGGTTGAACTCGGCGATGGCGTGGCGCACGACCTCGGAAGTGGACGCGAGACCGAGCTTTTTGCGCTGCGTCTCGATCTTCTCGATCAGCGAGAGAGGGAGATCGAAGGTCAGGGGCGACGG
Organism: Verrucomicrobiota bacterium; assembly: GCA_039804465.1. GTDB lineage: Bacteria > Verrucomicrobiota > Verrucomicrobiia > Opitutales > Opitutaceae > IMCC26134_A. The sequence continues at coordinate 1,665 of JBDLWD010000120.1, forward strand.
GGCGGGGGTGGATTTCTTGGCCATGATGAAGTAAGCGTGGATTGTCTGAAGATAAACGGATGCGAAACCGACCACGTATCCATGCCGGAACGACGCGGGCAACGCAAAACTTGAGCCCCTTTCGCCGGGCTTCGCCCGACTTGCCAAGCCCGCCGGCCGCGCACACGTTGTCCCATGATGCATTTCACCCACCTCCAATCAGGTCTTAAAGAGCCCCTTTTTCCCCGCGCCGACGAAGATGAAGACGACGAGGACGACAAGAAGGCCGACGACGCCGTGAAGAAGAACGCCGCCCCGCTCGCGGCCCGCATCCAGAACAAGTTCATCGAGCAACGGAAGATTTTCCTCTGGGGCCCGGTCACCGACGGCTCGGCCAAGGACCTCACCGAAAAGCTCCTTTACCTGGAGGCCGAGGCCCCCGGCAAAGAGATCCATTTCTACATCAACACCCCAGGCGGCTCCATCACCGCCGGCATGGCGGTATACGACACGATGCAGCTCATCAGCTCGCCGATCAACGTGATCGTGACGGGCATGGCCGCCTCCATGGGCTCCATCCTGCTCAGCGGCGCACCCAAGGGCCGCCGCTTTCTCTTCCCCCACTCGCGGGTGATGATCCACCAACCGCTCATCAGCGGACGTTTCATCGGCCCCGCGACCGACATCAATATCCAAGCCCAGGAAATGGAAAAAATCCGCCTCGAGTTGAACGGCATCCTCGCCCGGGCCTCGGGCCAGCCGCTGGAACGCATCAATAAGGATACCGATCGCGACTTTTATCTGAACGCCGAGGAGACCATTGCCTACGGTCTGGCGGACAAAATCGTCGAGAAACTCTGAGGCCACCCGACTGCATGAATAAGCCCGGTCTCGGAAAGACCGGGCTTTTTTATCCTAGAAGTCGCAGTTGGGAGGGAAAGGATAGCGCAAGATGTTGAGGCGAATGGTGATTGAGGAACCCCGACGTGCACCCAGCGGGTGCATGGAGCGGGTGACGCGATCAGCAGACGACCAACAGGTTGCGCGAGGCGACCCGATCCAACTGCGATTTCTAGGTTT
>JBDLWD010000121.1:0-3104 GCA_039804465.1 Verrucomicrobiota bacterium
CGAGGAAGGGTGCGCTGCACGGCGTGGCGACGATGGTGGCAAGCACGCCGGTGAAGAAGGAGCCGGCGTAGCCGTCCTTTTGCTGGAGCGCCCCGCCGACCGCGGTGGCGCCTAGCGCGAACTCGAACACGCCCGACATGTTGAGTGCAAAGGCGAGCAGCACGGTCGCCATCGCGAACACGAAGCCAGGCTCCTGAAGCTGGAAGCCCCAGCCGAGCTCGGAGCCGCCGGCGCGCAGCGCGGCCAGCGCGCCGGCGAGCAGCCAGAAGGAAAGCAGCACACCGCCGGTGAAAACGAGGCCGTGCGTGGTGATCTTTTTCCGGTCCTGCCCGGCCTGTTGAACGAAACCCATGACCTTCAGGCCCAGCACTGGGAAGACGCAGGGCATGAGGTTGAGGACGAGGCCGCCCGCGAAGGCGAGCAGCAGAAGAGGGGGGAGCGAGGGCGCGTCCGTCTTGAGGCCGGAGGACGAGGCCGGCGCGGAGTTCGTGATTGGCAGATCGATCTCGTAGGCAGGGCCGCCGGCAAATGTAAGCAGGCCGGTCAATCGCGCGGGGGCTGGCTCGGCGTAGTCGGAGACGGCGAGTTCGAGGGCGAGTTGGCCGTCGAGCGCGTTGGCATTAAGTGGCTGGGGCTTGTCGTAGGCGATGACGGCGTGGGCGTCGAAATACCAAGGCTCGCCGGACGGAGGAGGGACGAGACCCGAGATCTGAAGTTGAAGACCCTTCGCGGCGGAATCGGTTCGGGTGACGTGCGCGGTCGAGTTAACGGGAAGCGGCTTCGGCAGGGTTTCCAGCGTGGTGAGCAGCGCCTCGCCCTCGACCGAGTCGGTGGCGTTGGCGGTCGTGATCGTGCCGGGCGCGGAGGGGATGAGCGTGAGGCTGAGCTCGGCGTCGCCGGGGATGCAGACATCTTTGCACATGAGCCATTCGGCCTTGGCGCGCAGGGTGACGGGGATGTCGGCCGCCAGGCCGCGGGGCGGAGTCAGAACGATGGGCAGGAACACGATCCCCTCGTAGCCGTTGCCCGCCAGGTTTCCCGCGGTGTCGTAAACCCGATGAGGCGCGGGCCAGCGGATAGGGCCAGCGGTCCAGCCGGTAGGGAGTTGCCAGTCGAGGCTGGTCGGCAGGCCGGTGCCGGGCTGAAGCCAGTAGGTGTGCCACTTGGCCTCGTGTTCGAGGCGGAGACCGACGACGACCTCTTTGGCGTCGGCCGGGAAGCGCGACTTCAACGCTTGGAGGGAAGCCTTTACCTGGCCAGGCAGTGCGGCCGGCAGGGCGCAGAGGCTTAGGACAAAAAGCAGGCGGAGAACGCGAACTAACATGGATCTAGTGGTAAAGTGATACGCGTCGGGCGCAAAGCTTCGCCTGCAAAAGAAACTGGCTTGGGGCGAAACTCCCGTCGTCCTGCCTCGGGTGTAGCGAGGCGCTTGCCTTGGCTGGTGTTCGGTTCGCGTCTCCAAGCCTACCCCGGACGGGAAATTTTTTGACGCAAAGTTCAGGAGAACCCCGTTACTTTTAATGCTGAATATCGAATATGGCCGGCTGGCGCATTACCGTCGGACCGCCTGTTTTTGCTTTCCTTGCTCCCCATGCTTACACGTCTCGCTTCCCTCGCGGCATGCGCCTTTGCCCTGCTACTGTCCGCCTGCTCCAGCCCGGCCGCCTCGTCGACTCGGGAGTCTGCGCCCGCCGCGCGAAAGGCCGTCCTCGATAAGGACCTGAGCGCCTACTTTTTCGTCTACTTCAAGGACGAGCACCACAGCCCCTGCTTCGCGCCCAGCCGTGATGGCTACACCTTCACCGCGTTAAATGACGGCAAGCCTGTGATGGACGGCGCCAAGCTCGCCGAGCAGAAGGGCATCCGCGACCCGCACATAGCTCGCGGCGGCGACGGTGCGTTCTACCTCACGATGACCGACCTGCATATTTTCGGTCAGCGCGCGGGATATCGCACGACTCAGTGGGAGCGCCCCTCTGAACTCTACGATTGGGGCAACAACCGTGGCATCGTCATGATGCGCTCCACCGATCTGATCAACTGGTCCTACGCCCACTTCCGCATGGACAAGGCATTCGAGGAGACCCGCGACGTCGGCTGCTTCTGGGCTCCGCAAAGTATCTATGATTCGGAGCGCGATCGCATGATGGTCTATTTTACAATGCGCCTGGGCCACGGGAAAACGAAGCTCTACTACTCCTACGCCGACCGGGCCTTCACCAAACTCGAGACCGTGCCGGTCGAGTATTTTCAGTATCCTCCGGGACACCAGATTCTCGACGGCGACATCACCCGGGTGGGCAACAAATACCATCTCTTTTACTGCGCCCAGGGGCCGGGCGGCGGCATCAAGCAGGCCGTCTCCGACCACCTCACCCACGGCTACGCCTACGACCCCGCCACCTATGATCCCGAACGCGTGGCCCGCGAAGCGCCCTCCGTCTGGCGCCGCCTCGGCACCGACCGCTATGTGCTCATGTATGACGTCTTCGGCGTGAACCCGCACACCTACGGCTTCGCCGAGACCACGGACTTCAAGCGCTTCGAAAACCTCGGCCGCCTCAACGAGGGCGTGATGCGCGCGACCAACTTTTCCAGCCCGAAGCATGGCGCCGTCGTCCACCTGACCGACGCCGAGGCGCGCGCCCTATCCGCCCACTGGGGCTTCGACTTCGACAGCCTGCCGGCCCCGAAAAACTGAGGCCGATCCGGCCTCTCGCTCAGCCTCGCGGTCCGGCCGCGGGGCGGCGGGTCATGAAAATCACCATCAGGGTGAAGAAGCACAGCACCACGTTTTGCAGCGGAAGCTGGAGCGCGGTGGGCAGGATGTAGATCACCGCCACCGCCGGCACCCAGACCACCCACGTGGTCACGAGCAGCGGTAACACGCAGCGGGCATACCAGCCCTGCCGGCGCCACTCCGCGGCGAGCGGCGCGAGGGAGAAGCCGTTTTCCACCCAGGTGTAGACCACCCACGTCACGGGCGCGGCGAAGAGCGGACAGTAGATGAACTGGTCGCTGAAGGTCTTGAGCGCCACGGTGCCGGCATCCCTGCCTTCGCCAAACCAGCGCGCCTGCCAGGCGTAAAACACCGAGACCTCGAG
>JBDLWD010000122.1:0-4503 GCA_039804465.1 Verrucomicrobiota bacterium
TGGTGTGGCTGCTTTGGCGCAAGGGGGGCTGTTGCGTCCGCTGGAGCAGCTTTCGATGGACGCGCGTTTCAAGTTGCGCGGTCCGGTCGAGTCGCCGGCTCGAGTCGTGTATGTTGATATCGATACCGACTCCCTGATCGCGCTGGGCAACTTCCCTTGGGACCGCGGACTCTTTGCCCAGGTTTGCGAAGGCTTGATCCAGAAGGGTGGCGCCAAGGTGGTCGGCATCGACGTGGTGTTTTCCGAAGGGGGCGTGCCCAATATCGCCGATCCCCAAAAGGTGGCGCGTGGCAAGATGGAGTTTGGCCGCTATCTCTTCTCCGGCCCTCCCGTCGTCCTTGCTGCCAGTTACGCCGAGCAGGGCATTCGCACGCTGGATGACGGCACCGTGGTGGATCAGCAGATACCGCTGGTCTATGGGCCGAGTGGGAGAATTTCGCCTCCGGAATTGCCCGGCTGGGACATGGAGGGCGCGCTTTTCAGGCCTCCGCTGATCGGCCTGATCGACATCATGGACGGCCACACTTCGGAGGCGCCGATGTTTGCCCGCACCCCCGAGCGAACTTATTTGCACCTGTCGTTGGAGCTGGCGCGGGTCTATCTTGGTCTTCGACCGGAAGACGTGCGCATAAAGCCCGAGGCGATCGAGCTGGCAGGCCCCGACGGAGAAGTGCTGCGGCGTGTCCCCCTGCACCGAGGTCAGATGGTCGCGATCAACTGGTTCTCGCGTTGGGTGGACGATGATCGAAATCCGCGGGCGAGTTTTGCGACCGTGCTCACCGCTTTGCAGTGGATCCGCTCGGGCAATCCGGAGGAGCGGGCCGAGGGGGAGGCTTTTTTCGCCGACAACTATTTCAAGGACGCGGTGGTGCTGATCGGTCCGGTGGCGAGCATGTTGCAGGATCTCGCGCCCACGCCTTTGGATCGCACCCCTGTCCCCAAAGTGGGGGTGCATGGCAACCTGGTTAAGACCATCCTCGCGGAGCGGTTCCTGCGCGAGCCGCCGGAATGGGTGCTTCCCTTGATAACCATCGGCCTCACCGCGCTCATCGTCGGACTTTCGCTCGCCTCGGAAGGGCGGCGCAGCGGATTGCGGCGTCTGGTGGCCGCGCTGCTTTTTTTCGGCTACGTCGCCCTCTGTTTTGCGGCTTTCGCCTGGGCTGACTGGGTGTTGCCCATGGTCGCGCCATTGGGCGCGGCGCTGAGCTCGGCCTTTATCGGCGGCGCCGCCCAGCTGGTTTTGGCCCAGAAGCAGAAGAGCCGTATCAAGGGGCTCTTCGGGGCCTATCTCGCCCCCTCGATCGTGAGCCAGATGGTCGACGCCGGCCAGGAGCCGAAGCTGGGCGGCGTGGAGGAAAACATCACCGCCTACTTCAGCGACGTGGAGTCGTTCTCCACCTTCTCCGAAAAACTCTCTCCGCCCCAGCTGGTCGAACTCATGAATGAATACCTGACGGCCTGCACCGACATCGTGCAGGCCGAGGGCGGCACGCTGGACAAATACATCGGTGACGCAGTGGTCGCCATTTACGGAGCCCCGCTGGCGCTGCCCGATCATCCGCTGAAGGCGTGCGTGGCCGCGCTGCGCGTGCAGAAGCGCTGCGCTGAGCTTCGCGAAAAGTGGAGCCACGAGCCGCAGAAAAACTGGCCCGAAATCGTGCTGCGCCTGCGCACCCGGATCGGCCTCAACTCCGGCCCCGCCGTGGTGGGCAACATGGGCAGTTCTTCGCGCTTCAGCTACACCATGATGGGCGACACGGTGAATCTGGCCGCGCGCATGGAGTCGGGAGCCAAGGCATGGGGCGTCTACACCATGTGCGCCGATCCCGCCCGCATCGCCTGCGAGTCGGCCGATGCGTCACGCCGCGTGGTCTTTCGCGCTCTCGGTCGCATCGTGGTGAAGGGGCGCAGCGCGCCGGTGCCGATCCACGAGCTGGTAGGTTTAAGGGAGGACCTCGATGACCGGACGCTCGAGGCGATCGCCCGTTTCGAGTCGGGTCTGCAAAAGTATTACGCCCAGGATTGGGAGGCGGCGCGGGCGCACTTCGAAGCGAGCGCGATTCTCGAACCGAACCGGCCCGAGCTTCATCCCGGGATAGTCAGCAACCCTTCGCTTGTTTACCTGCGTCTCGTGGAAGAACTGCGCGCCCAACCGCCCGGCCGCGATTGGAATGGCGTGTATGTCATGCGCGAAAAGTGAGGTTGGATTCGCGACGGCCGACCGGTTGCGGGGGGGCTCGAAAAACAAAAAACCCACCGGCTCCGGTGGGTTTTTAAAGTGGTGGACCCTAGCAGGTTCGAACTGCTGACCTCCTCAATGCCATTGAGGCGCTCTACCAACTGAGCTAAGAGCCCCTGCGCGAAACAGGACGGGCAGAAAGCTAGTTCGAGGAACCGAAAGCAAGCGGTTTTTTCGCGAAAGTTTTCAACCGCGCTCAGGCGGGGGCGCGTCTCCGGAAGGCCGCCACGTAAAAGCCGTCGTTCTCCTGACTGCCTGGAGTGATCGCCAAGCCCGCGGCGAGCGCGGGAAAGCCCAGCGTGCAGGCGGGCGGCTCGGCGGAGAACTCGTCGCCCTGCGCGGACAAAAAGCGCTCGGCGACGCCGCGGTTTTCCGAACGGGCCACCGAACAGGTTGCGTATACGAGAAGGCCGCCTGGGCGGACCAGCCCGGCGGCGTCGCGCAGGATCGCCTCTTGCTCGCGCGCGGCCCCTGCCAGGTCCGCCGCCGTGGTGCAGGCCATGAGATGGGGCGCCCGGCGCCAGGTGCCGCTGCCCGAGCAAGGGGCATCCACCAGCACGCCGTCGTAGCGGGTGGTTACGGCGGGCCGAGGCGTCACCCGGACGCGCGAAGCCAGGCCGGCGCGGGCGGTGCGGGCTCCCAGCTCAGCAAGGGCGGCGGGTCGGATGTCTGTCGCCTCGATGCGGGCTGAGGGGCCGAGCAACCGGGCGAGCTGGAGGGTCTTGCCTCCCGCGCCGGCGCAGGCGTCTAGCCATCGCGGGCCGGGCGAGCGGGATGCAAGTTCGAGCGAGGCGAGGATGGCCTGGGAGCCAAGATCCTGGACTTCATAGTGGCCTTCCTGATACGCGGCGCAGGCGGAGACGTTGGTCTCGGGAGGCAATCGGAAGGCGTCGGGCAGGGCGGGGTGGGGGCGGGCTTCCCAGCCGCGCGCGGCCCATTCCGCGAGGGCGGCGTCGGGATCGTCTGTTTGCATCCGCACCCACAATGGGGCGCGGCGAAGCAGGGCGTCGGCCACTTCGGCGGGCGGCGCCCCGGCCTCGCATTCGGCGGCGAACCAGTCCGGGACGAGGTCGAGTGGATTCGCCGAGGCGGCGTCGGCTCGCAGGTAGGCGGAGCGGAATGCCTCTGTCTCCCGGCTTTCGGCGCAGACCGAGGCGACGCGGGCTGCCCAGCCGGCTTCGTCGCCGGGCGGGAGGGGCGCGAGCGCGCGGGCCTGGCGGAGTGCGGTGAAGAGCAGTTCGCGGTAGAGGCGACGGTCGCGGGAGCCGAAGCGGCGGTCGGCCAGCAGGGTTTGCAGGCGGGCGGGCACGCCACGGTCGAGGGGCTGGAGGCGCGCCCAAAGTTCTCGAGCTATCCTAAGCTGGTTGGACGCGATGCTCATGGTCGCGGCGGGACGGCCGCAGGCCTATCGGATTCAGAAGCCCTCGGTTTCGAGGCTGACGCTGAAGCCGTAGTCGCCCTCGCGTCGGCGCGGACCGTCGTAAGCGGTGAAGTCGTAGTTGGCGGTCCAGAAGCGGGAAAGCCGCTGGCTGAAGGTCACGCCCTGCTCGGTGAGGTCGCCGGTGCGTGAATCGAAACGCACGCGGGCGATCAGCGAGTAGATCTCGCTCAGACGGAGGCCGTAGGTCGCGGTGTATTCCTGAATCTGGCGCTCGGAGAGGGCGTCCTCGAGGTAGTGGGTGCCGATGCGGAGGCGCCAGACGTCGGAGTCTAGCACGGTCAGGCCGGTGTTGAGCTCCTGGAGCTTGCCGGTCTGGACCGTCGTGCGGTTGTAGAGATCGAAACGGAGCCAGCGCGCGGGGTTTAGGGCGAAAAACGCGTGTACGTCGCTGTGGTCGCGTCCGCCGGGCGCGCCGGACGAGGAGAGGCGGTCGTCGCGGGCGGCCTCGGCGTCGGCGTGCTGGTCGATGGCGAGGTCGAGCTTGGCCAGATCGCGCGAGCCGTGGGTCTGGTCGCGCGTCTGGAGCGTTTGATCGACGCCAAAGCGGAAGGTATTAAGCGCGGGCAGGCGGTCGATGTCGCGACGGTTGGCCAGGCCGAGAGGGCGCAGGTAGGTGTTGAACGGATCGTCGTCGATGGCGGGGATGGAGCCGCGGCCGACGTCGGCGGAGGGGCTGTAGCGGTAGGCGACCTTGGGGGTCACGAGGTGTCGCAGGCCGTCGATGTCCCAGCGGGCGCTCTTGTAGTCCCAGGTCGCGGAGGATTTAAGCAACTCCGAGTCAAACCCGGCCTCGCCTAGGATGCGGGTGTAGTTGCCGCGATTG
>JBDLWD010000123.1:0-4244 GCA_039804465.1 Verrucomicrobiota bacterium
GAGCCGCGGGCGTTGGCGACGGCGTGCTCGAAGGTGGCGACGGAGCGGCGGGGCACGCCGAAGACGTCGAAGAAGGCGTTCCAGAAGGATTGTTTGTCGCGCTCCTCGTCGGAGGAGGCGGCCCAGTCGCGGGCAAAGCGGATGGCGCGGTCGCGGACTTCGTTCCAGCTCAGGGACATGGCGTTAGGACGGCGGGCGGGTGCGGGCTTGGCAAGGCGGGAGCCTAGGGCGCGTGGTTTGGGCATAAAAAAGGCCGGGGCGACGGGGCCCCGGCCATGCGCTAGAGATGCCGAGCCGGAGCTCGGCGTTCCCGGGACGGCTCAGAGATACTTGTCGGTGACGGCGCCTTCGGAGGCGGAGGCGACGAGCTTGGCGTATTTGGCCAGCACGCCGCGGGTTTCCTTCGGGGGGAGCGGCTTGTAGGCGGCGAGGCGGGCGGCGTATTCGGCGTCGGGGATAAGCAGCGAGATGGTGTTCTTCACCGCGTCGATCTCGATGAGGTCGCCGTTCTTCACGATGCCGATGGGACCGCCCTTGGCGGCCTCGGGCGTGATGTGGCCGACGTCGAAGCCGTGCGAGCCGCCGGAGAAGCGGCCGTCGGTGATGAGGGCGACGTCCTTGATGAGGCCGCGGCCGGCGACGGCTGAGGTGGGGGACAACATCTCGCGCATGCCGGGGCCGCCGACGGGGCCCTCGTTGCGGATGACGACCACGTCGCCCTTCACCACGTCGCCGCGGAGGATGCCCTGGAGCGCGTCTTCCTCGCCCTCGTAGACCTTGGCGACGCCCTTGAAGTAGAGGCCTTCCTTGCCGGTGATCTTGCCGACGGCGCCGCCGGGGGCGAGGTTGCCGCGGAGGACTCGGAGGTGGGTCTCGGACTTGATGGGGTTGTCGAAGGGGCGAATGATGTCCTGCTCGGCCGGATACGCGGGGTAGGGCTTCACGTCTTTCAGCGTCTCGGCGAGGGTCTCGCCGGTGCAGGTGAGGCAGTCGCCGTGGAGCATGCCGCGGTCGAGGAGCATCTTCATGAGCGGGCGGATGCCGCCGATGCGGATGACGTGGGCCATGCCGTATTTGCCGAAGGGCTTCACGTCGGCGAGGAGGGGGACGCGGGCGCCGATGGTCTTGAAGTCTTCGAGCTCGAGGTGGACTTCGGCGGAGTGGGCGATGGCCAGGAGGTGGAGGACGAGGTTGGTCGAGCCGCCGAGGGCGGTGCAGACCGTGATGCAGTTCTCAAAAGCCTTTCGGGTGAGAATGTCGCGGGGCTTGATGCCTTTCTTCAGCATGTTGAGCACGGCGGCGCCGGCGCGCTCGCAGTCCTCGCGCTTCTCCTTGCCGATGGCGAGCTGGGCGGAGCTATTGGGCAGGGAGAGGCCGAGCACCTCGATGGCGGAGGCCATGGTGTTGGCGGTATACATGCCGCCGCAGGAGCCGGGGCCGGGAATGGCGCTCGATTCGACGGCCTTGAGGCCGGCGTCGTCGAGCTCGCCCTTGGCGTGTTTGCCGACGGCCTCGAAGACGGAGACGATGTCCATCGGCTTCTTCTGGTCGCAGTCGCCGGGGAGGAAGCCGGGGAGGATGGTGCCGCCGTAGACGAAGACGGCGGGACGGTTGAGGCGGGCGATGGCGATCATCGCGCCGGGCATGTTCTTGTCGCAGCCGCCGATGGCGACGAAGCCGTCGAAGCCCTCGGCGGCGACGGCGGTCTCGATGGAGTCGGCGATGACGTCGCGCGACACGAGCGAGTAGCGCATGCCGAGCGTGCCCATGCTGATGCCGTCGGTGACGGTGATAGTGTTGAACGAGACGGGTTTTCCGCCGGCGGCGGCGATGCCCTTGCGGGCGTGCTCGGCGAGCTCGCCGAGGTGGACGTTACAGGGCGTCATGTCGCTGGCGTTGGAGACGACGGCGACCTGGGGTTTCTGGAAGTCCTCGTCGGTGAAGCCGACGGCGCGGAGCATGGAGCGGGCGGGGGCGCGGTCGTTGCCGTCAACGACGACGGAGGAGTGCGGGCGGGGGAAGGATTGGCACATGGGAGGAGCGGGGAGATGGGAGCTGGGAGATTGGAGCTGGGAGATTGGAGCTGGGAGCCGGGAGCTGGGAGCGGTGAGCGAAGGCGGCGCGGAGGGGGCGGGCAAGCGCCTTGTCGGACGCTGCGAGTGGAATCCGGGGCGAAGTTTTCGACGCGGATCAGTTTGCGCGGCGGAGGCGGCGAAGCTCTTCGGCGGCGAAGCCCTCGTAGCGCGCCAGTAGGCGGCAGTAGGCGAGGCCTGAGGAGCCGTCTAGGAAGCCGCGGCGAAGGAGGTATTGATAGAAAAAGCGGGCGAGGGGGCGGGCGGGCAGACGGTAGCTGAGACTTTTGAGCGCGCGGCGGCGGACGAGGCGGTCGGACGAGGCGAGGGCGCGGAGTTCGTCGCCGAGCGGTCTTTGCGCGGCGTGCCAGGCCTCGGCCTCGCGGCGGGCGTAGCGCCGGTGCTTGGCGAGCCAGTCGTCCACGCCGGAAGCGGACATGTCGTGTTCGTAGTTGTTTTTTAGATACCCCAGGCGAAGCCCGTCGGCCTCGCGCTGGCCGTGGCCCTTCTCCACGAAGCGAAAGGAGGGCGCGTGGCAAAAGCGGGCCTGCCAGGCTGGGTAGTCGGTGCAATGCGGCACCCAGTTGCCATTCCAGAGCATGCGAGGGGCGGCCCAGAAGCCGTCGTATTGGCGGGTGTTGGTCTCGGCCAGGGCCACGGCCCGGAGCTCGGCCAGCAGAGCGGGCGTCATGCGCTCGTCGGCGTCGAGGTGGAAGACCCAGGGGTGACGGAACGGGATGTGCTCGTGGGCGTGGTTGCGCTGCTGGGCGAAGTTTTCGAAGCGGTTGACCGAGACCCGTGCGCTTCGGGCGCGGGCGATCTCGGCAGTGCGGTCGGTGGATCCCGAGTCCAGCACGTGGATGTCCTCCACCCCGGGGAGGGTATCGAGGCATGATGGCAGGTTGTGCTCCTCGTTTAGGGTGAGGATAAGGACGGAGAACATCGGGAGCTAGGAGCCGGGGGCAGGGAGCGGGGAGGATGTCGAAGTGGGAGTGAGCTGAAGGGTGCGCAGGGCGGCGAACCAGAAAAGCCACCACGAGGCGACGACGGCCGGGTTGGCGAAGGGGAACTCCACCCATGCGTAGGCGGCGATAAGGGCGCAGCCGGCAAGCAGCCAGCCTGAGAACGACGAAAGGTGTCGGAGGCGGAAGGTCTCTATCATCGGAAGCAGACCGAAGGCGAGGAGGAGCGCGGTGCCGACGAAGCCGGTTTCGGCGAGGGATTGCAGCCAGTCGGAGTGCGCGTCCTCGAAGGTGTTCATGAGGCCGTCGGAACCGGGGCTGAAGCGGCAGTAATTGAGGAAAATGCGCCCGTAGGATTCCAGACCCCAGCCGAAGGCCGGTTGGTCGGCGGCCATGCGCCAGGTGTCGGAGTAAAGGTCCGCCCGGGTGTAGCCGGTGGCGCCGGCGCGAAGATCCGCTATCTGGCGGACGGTGGTGGCGGTGCGCGCGGCGATGATTTCGCGGCTCTGCCAGGAGGCCACTCCCGCGGCGAGGGCGAGCCCCCCCAGGACGATACCGGCGCGGAGAACGCCTGCGCGCGAAGAGCGCCGTCGACTGCCGGAGCGGAAGGCTTCGCGCAAGGCGCCCACGGTGGCGGCGAGCCCAAGCAGCAGTATGAGGAGGGTAGACGAGCGGGAGGTGGAAAGCGGAGCCGTGACGGCGACGATCAGCGCGACCAGTGCGAGCATGGGTCCGGGCCCGTTGGCCCAGCCGCGCGTCGGTGGATGGCGCAGCGAGTGGAAAACCAACCCGAGGGTGGCGGCCGTGTGCAGGACGGCGAAGGCGCCCCAGTGGTTATGATAGAGGAAGGTGCCGAACCAGGCGGGGTTCGCGCGGGGAACGGCCCCGAAGTAGGGTCCGGCCGAGCCGGTCTGGCGTTGCAGCGTGCCCAGCACCGCGATGATCAGGGCGTTGATCGCCAGGCCGAGCACGAGCCCGCGCAAGGCGCGCCGAGAATGGACGCAGAATACGATAGCGAGACCCGATGCGGCGAGACCGCCCAGGCAAGCGAACACGCGAAGGCTTCCGGCCGGGTTGGCGGAGGAAGGCAGCCAGTGCAGGTGGGGCACGGGGCGCAGGATGAGTCCGTCGTAGAGGAAGGCCTGGCGGTGGGATGCGTTGAGGGCGGAAACCACGGTCAAGGCGCCCAGGGCGGCCAGGGGCGCGGTCC
>JBDLWD010000124.1:0-4815 GCA_039804465.1 Verrucomicrobiota bacterium
CCCATCTTACGCTCCCTGCTCCCCGCTCCCCGCTCCCCGCTCTTATGACGCTCGCCCAGCTCGCCGTCGGCGCCTCCGCCACCATCCGCGCCTACCCGCAGGCCGGCCCCGCCTTCACTCGCCTGCGCGAGATGGGCCTACTGCCGGGCACCAAGATCACCCTCGTGCGCACCGCCCCACTCGGCGATCCGCTCGAGATCCAAGTCCGCGGCTACCGCCTGTCCCTCCGCAAATCCGAGGCCGCCCTCGTGGAGATCGCCGAATGAGCACCCCCGCCACGCCGCGCACCGCCCCGGTCTACGCCCTCGTCGGCAACCCGAACTGCGGCAAATCCACCCTCTTCAACGCCCTCACCGGCCTGAAACAAAAGGTCGGCAACTACCCGGGCGTGACCGTCGAGCGCAAGGTCGGCACCGCCTACACCCAGCACGGCCAACCCCTCACCCTGATCGACCTGCCCGGCGCCTACTCCCTCGCTGCCCGCTCGCCCGACGAGGCCGTCACGCGCGACGTCCTCCTCGGCCGCCGCGCCGACACCCCGATGCCGGACCGCATCGTCTGCATCGCCGACGCCACCAACCTCGAGCGCAATCTCTACCTCGTCCACCAGATCCTGGACCTCGGCCGCCCCGTCGTCCTCGTGCTCAACATGATGGACCTCGCAGCCCAGGCCGGTCTCGAGATCCGCGTAGCCCGCCTCGAGCAGGAACTCGGCATCCCCGTCATCCCCTGCGAGGCCGCCCACGGCAAGGGCCTCATCGAGCTCAAACTCGCCCTCTCCCGCCACGATCTCCCGCTCCCGCGCCACGCCTGGGACGTGCCCGCCGCCCTAGCGCCCGCCGTCGCCGAGCTCCAGGCCTCGCTCATCGCGGCCGACGCCAAGGCCCCGCTCGTGGCGCGCGCCGAGGCCCTCCTCCTCCTCACCGATCCGGACCCGCTCCGCGTCACCGGCTCCACCCCGCTCTCCGCCAACACCACGCGCATCCTCGAGACCTGGAAAACCCGTTGGACCGCCGACGCCACCGACTGGAGCGGCACGCTCGTCTCCGCGCGCTACGACGCCATCGGCAAACTCGTCGCCCAGATCGTCGTCCAGCCCGAGGGCGCCGAGGACGGCCACGCCGCGCGCGCCTCCCGCTCCACCCTCGAGCTCAGCGACAAGATCGACGCCGTCGCCACCCACCCAGTCTGGGGCTGGGTAATCTTCGCCGCGATCATGGCGGCGATGTTCTTCTCCATCTTCACCCTCGCAGGCATCCCGATGGGCTGGATCGAGGCGCTCATCGGCTGGTTCTCCGGCCACGTCTCCGACCTCATACCGCCCGGCGCCTTCCACGATCTCGTGATCGACGGCGCCATCGCCGGCGTCGAGGGCGTGATCATTTTTCTCCCGCAGATCCTGATCCTTTTTCTCTTCATTGGATTCCTGGAGAGCACCGGCTACATGGCCCGCGCCGCTTTCATCATGGACCGCGTGATGGGCAAGGTCGGCCTCAACGGAAAATCCTTCATCCCGCTCCTTAGCTCCTACGCCTGCGCCATTCCCGGTGTGATGGCCGCGCGCACAATCGAGGAACCGAAGGACCGCCTCGTCACCATCCTCGTAGCGCCCTTCATGAGCTGCTCGGCGCGCCTGCCCGTCTACCTGCTGCTCATCGCCGCTCTGGTCTCGGCCAAAGAGGTCCCGGTCGGCACCCAGGTCGGCCTCATGCTGCTGATGTATGCGCTCGGCACCGGCGGCGCGTTTTTCTTCGCCTGGCTGTTCAAGAAGACGCTCCTGCGCGGCGCGCCTCCGCTCATGATCATGGAGCTGCCACCCTACCGCCTGCCGCGCCTGCGCGACGTGCTGCTCCAGATGTGGGAGCGCGGCTGGGTCTTCGTGAAGCGCGCCGGCACCGTCATCCTCGCGCTTTCCATCGTCCTCTGGTTTTTGGCCAACTACCCCAAGCCGCCCGCGCCCGAACACGCAGCCTATCCGGGAGATGACGTCGCGAACGTTCAAATCGACCCCCTCGCCTACAGCCTCGCCGGCCGCGCCGGGCGACTCCTCGAACCCGTCATCGCGCCACTCGGCTTCGACTGGCGCATCGGCATCGGCCTCATCCAGTCCTTCGCCGCCCGCGAAGTGTTCAACAGCTCGATGAGCGTGATCTTCTCCGTGCAGGAGAGCGACGACGAACTCGCCGCGCGCGCCCAGCTCCGCGACGCCATCCGCGCCGCCGAGCGCCCCGACGGCTCAAAGCTTTTCACCCCGCTCGTCTGTTTAAATCTGATGATTTTCTACGTCTTCGCCATGCAGTGCATCAGCACGCTCGCGGTGGTGAAGCGCGAGACCGGCGGCTGGAAATGGGCGCTCTTCCAGCTCGGCTACATGACCGGCACCGCGTGGCTCGTCTGTTTCGTCGTCTACCAGGCCGGCCGCGCGCTGGGCTTCTGATTCACCGCGGATGTCGCAGATGAACGCAGATACTCGATCACCTGCTTTCCATCTGCGCCCATCGGCGTAATCTGCGGTTAACAACACCATGCCCGCGGACTGGCAAACTCCCGCCGCCTTCCTCGCCGTCGCCTTCGCCGCGGTCTGGCTGCTCGTCCGCGCCTGGCGCAAACGCGTCCGCTCCGCGAGCGGCGCCTGCGGCTCCTCCGAAGAGGGCTGCGGCTGCGCGTCGTTTAAGAAAAACCTCAAACGCTGAGCAGGCGCCAGCGCGCTCAGTGCCCCGCCGCCGCGGCGCCCGCGGGCTTGAACGCCACCGCGAACCACACCGCGAGCAAGATCAGCGCGAAGCTCACCGCGTAGTTCCAGGTGAGACGCTCCTTCAGCACCAGCCAGGCAAACCCGATGAAGACCGTCAGCGTGATCGCCTCTTGGATCACCTTGAGCTGATATCCGGTAAAACCCTGCGCGTAGCCGATGCGGTTGGCCGGCACCATCAGGCAGTATTCGAAAAACGCGATCACCCACGACACCGCGATCACCGTCAGCAGGCTGCGCCCCTCCAGAAATTTCCACTTCAGGTGCCCATACCAGGCGCAGGTCATGAAGACGTTGGAGGCGAACAGGAGCAGGATCGTTTGCATGGACGGCGAAAGACGCGACGAGCAATCGCCCGCGCCGCCCCTCTGGCGCAACGCCATTTCCCGCGCGACCGCGCGCGCACCCGTCCACCACGCTTCCTACATTCCGGTCGGCCGCGCCAAACCCTCGCGCCAGGCCTCCAACTCGGCGGGCTCCGGCCGCAGGTCCAGCGCCGCGAGCCGGCGCGCCGCCTGGGCGACCAGGCGCAGGTAGGCGTCCGCCGTGCGCGCGGCCGCCTCGCCGTCGGTCGACGCGGCCAGGGCGTCGAACTCCCCGAACACCCGCGCCTCGAGCTCGGCCGCCGGCGTCGGGGCGAACTCCAGCGGAAACGCCTCTCGTAGATTTCCTCCGCAGGCCTCGCGGATTTTTCGCGTGAACATCTCAGGCAGGCCCTCGCCGGAAGCGGCGAAGGAACGCGCCAGCGCGCGCGCCCGGCGCAGCCCGGCGCCCAGATCCTTCAGAAAAACCACGCTCTGCGCGTGAAACAGATCCACGCGGCCGTTCGATCTCACCGCGAAGAACGGCGCGACCGGAAACGCCAGCGGGAAAAGCAGGTTCGGGTAGAGCTCCACCCCGTAGTAGCGCCGCCCCACCGCGGCGACGCGCGTCCAGTCGTCCGCGTTTTCAAACTCGACCTCCTCGATCCTCGCCCACTCCAGCTTGGGCTTCTCGGGAAACACCGTGTCGTTCGCCACGTCCACGTAGAGATTACCGATTTGCAGGGCGTTTTGAAAATACCGCCCGCGCAACAGCACGAACACCCGGCGCACCGCCACCTCGGACCCGCACAACGCGCGGAACGCCGGATCGGCGGGCAGACGCCGCCACACCGCGTCGCGAATCTCGCTGCAAAACCCGACCGGATAACTCGCCAGTCTCGCCTCGCCGAGCGGCGCCGCATCGTCGGCGACCGACGCCTGAGCGGAGCGTTTTTGAAAAAACTCCGCGTCCACCGCCGCGCGATGCACGGCGAGCATCGCCAGCAGCTCGTCGATGCGAGGCAGCAACCGGCCGCGCGTCATCGCCTCCTGCTCCGGCGACGCCCGCAGATCCAGTCCGCGGGCTTCGGCGATCAACTCGCGCAAGGTCACGCGCGCGATGGCTCAGCGTCCGGTCGCGCCCCGGCGACGTCGCGCCGCCGCGCCGGCCAGCGCCGCCAGCCCCGCCAACGCGCCGAACGACGAGGGCTCGGGGATCGCGGCCGGAATCGCCGCGCCCACGCCGGGAGACGTTTCCCACCCGCCGTTGGTCAGCAGGAGGTTGTTGAAGCCGTCGGTCTCAAAACGCAGCCAGGCCGAGTGCAGCGCGGCGGAACGATCGAAAAGCAATCCGACGTAGGTCACGTCCGAAGGCTCCCGCACGAAGTCCACGCTCGTGTAGCCGTCGATGGTGGGCACGCCCGATCCGGGCACCGTTTGCCCCGCGAGAAACTCGGAGAAAAACAGCAGCGTGGGGTTGTTGGCCTGCACGTAGATCCCCGCGCCGTTGGCGAAGACCAGGACGTCGTCGGTCGTGTTGCCGTCGATGTCGACCCACTGCGAAACGCCCGACACCGTCAGGTTGGAAAACGAGGCGCTCACCGTCGCGGCGTCCGACACCGCGGGCGCCACGACCGCCGCCGCCAGCGCGGCCAAGGATCCGATGGAAGATTTCATGGAGGGATAAAAAGGGGATAAGTCTTCTTTGCCGAAGCCATTATTCGGATCACGAATCGATTTCCTTAAGCCCGCGGCCCCGCC
>JBDLWD010000125.1:0-2503 GCA_039804465.1 Verrucomicrobiota bacterium
GTCGCGGATTCCTGGAAATCGCGCAAGCGGGTGATCCATTCGGCGCGGGTGTAGCCGGGGGCGACGCGGTCGAACATCGCGGCCAACTCGACGGCGTCGCACCAAGGGCGCACGCGCCGCGCCGCGCGGGGCTCGTTGACGTAGGCGGGCGAGCCGTCCTTCAGCCGCGCGCGATAAACGCCCAGCACGACGTCGAGTTCCTCAGCCGCGCGGCGACCGAAGCGCTCCAGTTTCCCCTCGAGCGAACCGGGGGCGCGGGGGCGCGGACGCATGCGCAGCACGCGGGCGGGGTTGCCGCCGACGATGGCGTAGTCGGGCACGTCCTTGGTGACGACCGCGCCGGCGGCGAGGATGGTGTGGCTGCCGATTTTCACGCCGTCGAGGATGTTGACGTGGGACCCGACCCAGACGTCGTCGCCGAGCACGATGCCCTTGGAGGTGCAGGGCTGGCTCCACACAGGCACGTCGGTGCGGGCGAATCCGTGGTTGAAGCCGACGATGCAGGCGTGGGCGCCGATGCGCACGCCGTCGCCGGCGGTGATCGCGCCGCGCACGGTGGCGAAGGGGTTGATGGTGCAGTGGTCGCCGAGCCGCACCGAATCTGTCACGTAGGCGTGGGCGGCGACGAAGCAGTTTTTCCCCATGCGCAGCGAGGAACCGGCGCGGCCGGAAACAGACGCGGAATGCGCGATGAAACAGTCGGGACCGGCCTCCACGCCCATTTCGCGGGCGAGAAGGCGTTGGTGACGTTGCTGCGCGCGGCGCTCCGCGGCGGTGGCCCCGCCGGGGAAAAGCCAGGGGTTGTGGTCAAAGTGCTTCTGACGCAGGGCGGCGACGGAGCGGGGCATGCGAGCAGGTTTACCCCTCGAGGCGGCAGGGTCCACGCCGAAGCAGGCGTCGAACTCGCGCGCAAAAAAGGGCGCCCCGGTGAGGGCGCCCTGGATAGTTGGGAAGGGGAAAACTCAGCGGCCGAGAATCCAAGCGCCGAGCGAACCCTGATAGATGCCGAGGATGACGCTGGCGGCGGCGAGGGCGCCGAGGGTGACGCCCATGGGCAGCGACACGGGCGTGGCCGCGGGCGCGGCGGGCTCGGTCTCGCCGGCGGGCAGGGGCGGACGCCAGGCGCTGAAGTATGCGGCCTTTATCCAGCCGAAGTAGTAGTAGATGGAGATGACCACGCCAACGATGGCGACGCCGAGCAGCCAGAGCAGGCCGGCCTTGTAGGCGGCGACGAAAACGAGGAGCTTGCCCATGAAGCCGGCGAGCGGAGGGATGCCGGCGAGGGAGCCGAGGCCGATGGCGAGCACGCCGGCGAGGTAGGGGCGGTTCTTGGCGAAGTCGGCGTAGTGATCGAGATCCTGGTCGGCGTCGTTTTCGCCGGCGACATGGGTCATTACGCCGAAGACGGCGAAGGAGGCGAGGAGGTAGGCGAAGAGGTAGAACCAGATCGCGCCCACGGCTTGGGGAACGCTGATCGCAGCGACGACGCCGATGAGCAGATAGCCGGCGTGGGATACACCGGAGAGGCCGAGCAGGCGCTTCACGTTGTGCTGGGTGAGCGCGGCGAGGTTGCCGAAGAGAATGGTCGCGGCGGCCATGATCGAGAGCGTGGTCGTGACGAGAGCCGAGTAGGGCGAGAAGACGCCTACGAGGGGAAGGAGGACGGCGAAACCGGCGGTCTTGGAGGCGACGGCGAGGAAGGCGGTCACTGGGGTGGGAGCACCTTGGTAAACGTCGGGGATCCAGATCTGGAAGGGAACCGCGCCGATTTTGAAGGCGACGCCGGCGAGCACGAGGACGATGCCGACGGAGGCGAGAAAGTTGCCCTCGTTGGCGGCGAGGAAGACACGGACGGCGTCATAGCTCATCGGATCCTTGGAGGAGGCAAGGAGGGCGGGATTGCCGACCACTCCGTAGAGCAAGACGATGCCGAAGAGCAGCAAGCCGGAGCTGAGCGCGCCGGAGACGAGATACTTGAGGCCGGCCTCGAGGGAGAGCGGGTTGGTGCGGGTGTAGCTGACGAGGATGTAGAAGCCGACCGTTACGGTTTCGAGGGCGACGAAGAGGAGGATGAAGTTGGACGACTGGGCGAGGAGCATCATCGCCGCGCTGACCACGAGCACGATGTGGAAGAACTCGATGCGGGGCATCTTCTGCTTCGCGAGGGCGACGACGCCAAGTAGCGAGACAAGGATGGAGCTGCCGAGGAAGAAGGCGCGGAGGTATTGACCGGTCTCGGAGTGCTGGAGCAGGCCGTTGAAGGTCGACTGGCCGAGGTAGGCGGGCGAGAAGTTGAGGAAGAGCCCGATGAGCAGGCCGAGCTGGCCCACGATGGAAAGCGTGGGGATGAGCGCGTGCTTTTTCTTCGGGAGAAAAATCTCGAGCACGAGAAGCAGCAGCGCGAGCACGCCCATGGAAATCTCGGGCTGGATGGACGCCCAGGTATTGTCGGCGGCGGCGGCTTGAAGTTGTTCGGTGGTCATTGTGCCGGAAAATCGGGGAC
>JBDLWD010000126.1:0-2767 GCA_039804465.1 Verrucomicrobiota bacterium
TCGAGCGCGGCCGCCTGGGCGATCTCGGCCCGGCGAAAGCCCAGCGCGCGCAGCGTGGTGAGCTCGTCGCGGCGATCCAGCAGCACGCTGGCCAGGCTGAGCGCGAGGCCTCCGACGGCCACAGCGAGGCCGATGAATTCAAGCGCGTAGGTGATGGAAAAGGTCTGTCTAAAAATACGCAGCACCTCGGAGCGCAGGCCGGAGTTGGTGAAGATGGAAAGCCCGGGGTGGGTAGCTAGCAGCTCGGCGCGCACGGTTTCCGGCGAGGCGCCGACGACGAGGTCCAGCGCGACGCTCGAGGCATGGTCATCGCCGAACCAGCGCGAGGAGTGGGTCCGGTCCACAAGCAGCGCTCCGCGCTCGTTGCCGTAGTCGGCGTAGAGGGCGGCGACGCGCAGGGTTTTGGGGCCGGTGGGCGTGGGAACGACCAACGTATCTCCTGATTGGATACGGTAGCGTTCGGAAAAGCTCTCGCTTGCGAGGGCCATGCTAGCGTTGCGCGCGGGGTCTAGCGCCTCGGGCGGGGGCGGCGGGCCCACCCACAGAAAGCCTCCGCGCGAGGCCTGTCGGGCCAGATCACCTCCGCCGAGCGTGGTGGGCTTGCCTTCAAGGACGAGCGGGTAAGCCGAGAAAAGGGCGGTATGGGCGACGGCGGGATGAGACGCGAGGGCGCGCCAGGTCTCGGGGGGAAGCTTGTTGTCGGAGCCGGCGGACTGGGCTCCGGAGCTGGAGATATAGAGGTCGGCCTGAAGGGCGGACTGCACCCAGGCGCGGACGGATTTTTCAAAACTGGAGACGAGGATGGCCATGCCCGCGGCCATTCCGATGGCGCACACGAGTGCGGCGGCGGCCAGGCGGTGGCGTCCTGTCGGTCGGGCGATGTGTCCGATGGCAACTCGCCAGGAAGCGTCGCGGGCGGCGAGCGGGCGCAGCGCGCGGCCGAGCGCGGGAAGGGCGAGGGCGGCGAGCACGCCTCCGCCCAAAATGCCGCAGAGGGCGGCGAGGTGGCCGGCTAGGGGGAAACGCGTGCCGCCGCCGAGGTCAAGAGGGGGCAGGCGGGAGAGGACGAAGCCTGTGAGCAGCGCGCCGAAGGCTAGCGGCCAGCTACGCAGCCAGCGTCCGCCCACCGCGCCGGGTGCGGAGCGCACGAGCACCTGCGCGGGCGGAGTCGAGGCCGCGACGCGTGCGGGGGCCCAGCCTGCGGCGAGGCTGGCGGCCACGCCGGCGGCCAGGCTGACCAAGGCTTCGGGAAGGGCGAGGTGGGCGGCTTGAACGCTGGTGGAGTAGTAGAGTGCGTTGACCGTTTGTCCTACCGCGCGGACCGCGAACTGCGCTCCGGCCCAGCCTAGCAGCAGGCCGAGGGCGGCACCTGCAAGGCCGAGGGCGGCGGCTTCGGCCAGCCAGGCGCGGCGGATGGTGCGCGCATCGACGCCGAGAGAACGAAGGATGGCGATCTCGGCGCGGCGGCGGACAACCGCCCCGTCGAGGGCTTGGAAAACGAGGTAGAGCCCGACGAGCAGAGCGATAAGCGACAGGACGGTGAGGTTAAGCCGGAAGGCGGCGGTCATGGCCTCGGCGGTGTCGCGACGCGCGCCGGGAGTGGTGACGAGCCAGCGGGTAGCAGCGGGGGCCGAAGTGTTGTCCGAAGCTCCAAGCGACAGTTTTTCGAGGCGTTGAGCTAGCGCGATGCGTCGGGCATCCAAGTTGGCGCCGGGCTCAAGGACAAACTCTACGCGGTCGATGCGGCCGGCGCGGCCGACCATCTCTTGCAGACGCGGCAGGTCCAGCACGATGAGGGTGGCGGGCGCGGCGGGGGCCTCTGGAGCGTGAGGTATCGTGCCTGCTACGCGGAGCCTCACCAGTCGGTCGTTTAGAACGAGGTGGAGGTGCGCTGGCGGCTTTGGGGCGAAATAGGGACTGATCCAAGCCAGGGGTTCGTCGCCGAAGAGGTCAAAGAAGCCGGTCTCCTGGCCGACATCGTTGCTGGCGCGAAAAAACGGGTCACTCGCGGCCTGTTGCGCGGCGAGGTTGGCGACGCCGACCAGATCTACGCCTAGGAGGGTGAAAGTTCTGCGACCGAAGCGCGGGGCATCGGGTGTGGCGGGTTCGGCGGCGGTGCTTTCAACGACCGGGTGGATCTGGACGGAGAGGTCGGATAGGGCGGCGCCGAGCTCGGGAAGAATCGTCTCGGGTAGCGGGCCGGAGGGAGCTTGGATGAGGTAATCCGAGCGTCCGGTGAGCGTTTCGGTGAAATGGGTGAAGGACGACACCGCGGCGCGGTTGGCCAGGCGAACGGCGGTGAAAACGGCGACGCCAAGCGCAAGAATGAGGACGAGCAGCGCGGTCTGGCCCGGGGCGAGGCGGGCGTGGCGGAGGCTGAGTCGGCGCAGAAGAAGCGGAAGCATGGAGCGGCGGCTTATCGCTCAGTTGACCACGCGACCGTCGCGCAGACGGACGCGGCGGTGGCAGATGGCGGCGGCTTCCTCGCTGTGGGTGACGAGGACCAGGGCGGTGCGGGTCTCGTCGGTGAGTTCGCGCAGGAGGGCGAGGATGTTCTCGCCGTTGGCGGAATCGAGATTGCCGGTGGGCTCGTCGGCGAGGAGGAGGGCGGGGCGGTGGACGAGGGCGCGTGCGATGGCGACGCGTTGCTGTTCGCCGCCGGAGAGCTGGGCGGGGAAGTGGTCGGCGCGCGGCGTGAGACCGACGAGATCGAGGGCTTCGGAGGGCGGCATCGGGTTGCGGGCGATCTCGGTGATGAGGCCGACGT
>JBDLWD010000127.1:0-3614 GCA_039804465.1 Verrucomicrobiota bacterium
CACCCCGGAAGAACTCCACGGCGCCATCCACTACCTCGTCTCCGACGCCTCCAAATTCGTCACCGGCACCACCCTCGTCGTCGACGGCGGCTTCGGCGTCTTCTCCGGCGTGTAAAAAACAAGCTCCCAAACCTGCGGCCATGCGCCTTCCGGCGTAAACCCTCGCACGGCCCGATCGGCGACCGTCGCCCATTTGTCCAAAGAAAACAAGCCCTCGGGGATATTCCATTTTTCGGTTCCCTGATATCCCTCCGTCCTCTCCGTGCCTTCCGTGTCCTTGGTTAAAAACAAAACTTTGCTCGAAGAATGTTTCCGCTGGTTCGGCCCGTCCGACCCCGTGCCGCTTCACTACATCCGCCACGCCGGCGCCACCGCCGTTTTCACCTCGCTCCACCAGATTCCCTACGGCGAACTCTGGCCGCGCGAAGCGATCCGCGAACGCAAGGCCCAGCTCGCAGCCGCCGGCCTCCGCTGGACCGCCGTCGAGTCCGTCCCCGTCCACGAAGACATCAAAACCGGCTCGGGAGACCTGAAAACGCTCCTCGGCAACTACGCCCAAACCCTGCGAAACCTCGCCGCCGAGGGCGTCCACACCGTCGTCTACAACTTTATGCCCGTGCTCGACTGGGTGCGCACCGACATGCGCCACGTCCTGCCCGACGGCACCGAGTGCCTCCTCTACGATCCGGTCAAATTCTGCGCCTTCGAGCTCCACGCCCTCAAACGCCCCGGAGCCGAGGCCGATTTCACGCCCGGGCAAATCTCCGACGCCGCCTCATGGTGGGCCTCGCTCGACGACACCGCGCGCGACACGTTCGTCAAAACCATCATCGACGTGTTCCCCGGCGTGAAGTGGGGCCTCACCCTCGATCACATCCGCGCCATGCTCGCGCGCTACGCCCACATCGGCCGCGCCGAGCTCACCGCCAATCTTGGCCGTTTCCTCAACCACGTCATCCCCGTTGCAGCCGAGTGCGGCGTGCGCCTGGCCATCCACCCGGACGACCCGCCTTTCTCCGTCCTCGGCCTGCCGCGCATCGTCTCCACCGAGGCCGACGTCTCCGCCCTGTTCGCCCTCGCCGACCACGAGGCCAACGGGCTCTGCTTCTGCTCCGGCTCCTTCGGCGCCCGCCCCGACAACGATCTCACCGCGATTGCCCGCCGCTTCGCCCCGCGCATCCACGCCGTCCACCTGCGCGCGACGAAGCGCCTGCCCTCGGGCGTCTTCTTCGAGGCCGACCACCTCGACGGCGACGTCGACATGCCCGCCGTGCTCCGCGTCCTGCTCGACGAGCAGGACCGCCGCCGCGCCGCCGGCCGCGCCGACTGGCAAATGCCCCTCCGCCCAGACCACGGCCACGTCATGATGCAGGACCTCGACCACTACGTTCCCCTCACCCCCGGCTACTCCGCCATCGGCCGTATGCGCGGCCTCGCCGAACTCCGCGGCGTCATGCACGGCCTCCGCGCCTCGGAGACGAACACCCGGCCGGCCTGACGGCCGGCACTCATCGCCCCATGCACCGATTCCTCGCGCTCCTCGCCCTCGTTCTCGCCATGACTCCGCTCGCCCGCTCCGCGCCCGCCGACTACAACGTCGTCTGGACCGGCGCCTCACGCGATTCGCTGGACTCCATGCCGCTTTCAGGAGCGCGCGGCGCCGGCGCCAACGTCTGGGTGCAGGACGGCTCGCTCTGGCTCTACCTTGGACACAACGGCGCCTACGACGCCCGGGGCCGCCTCCTCAAACTCGGCTGCCTGCGCCTCACTCCACCCGGCGGCGGCTTCGACAACGCCACCGTCCGCCAGGAGCTCGACCTCGCCCGCGGCCGCGTCCTCGTCTCGGGCGTCAACGCCGAGGGACGGAAAATATCCGCCACCCTGTGGTTCTCCGGAGAAAATCTTCTCGTGGAATCCCCTGTTCGTCTCCCCGGCGTATGGGAAATCCACTACGCGACCTGGCGCGATGTTCCGCGCGAGAAGCTCAAGCTCGACATGTGGCAAACCCACGAGATTCCGGCCGACACGTTTGATGCCGGGCCCGACTCGTTCGCCTGGTTCCACCGCAATTCCGACTTCCCTCAGCTTTTGCCCGTTCGCGCAAAACGTCAGGGTCTGAACGCCGACGACGCCTTCGACGTCACCTCGCGACGCGTCTTCGGCGTTGCAATCGCCGCCGGCGGGGGGCTCACCTACGTTGGCTCCGGGCCCGCCGCCTGGCAGGACTGGGCCGGCGGACGTCGATGGACCTACCACACCGCCCCGCGCACTCCCCTCGTCCTCGCCGTCGCGCTCCGCGCCGCAGAAAACCTCGACCCCGCCTCCTGGCCCGCCGAAGCCCGCTCCCTTCTGGTTGGCTCCACGCGCGCCAAAGCCCGCCGCGCCGAGGTCGCCCGTTGGAAGGAATTCTGGTCCCGCTCCAAAATCGTCATAAATCGCGACCGCGGCCCGTCCGACCCCGCCTGGCAGGTTGGACGTAATCAGACGCTTTTTCGCTACATGCTCGCCTGCAATCAGGGCGGCGAATTCCCCCTGCTTTTCAATGGAGGCATATTCACCACCGACTCCCCTCCCGGCCGCATCAAAGGCAACAACAACAATGAGCTGCCCATCTCTCCCGGCTCGCCAATGACTCCAGATTACCGTCGCTGGATGTATTGCGGCTTCATGTCGCAAAACCAGCGCTGGCTCGCCTGGCCCGCCCTCGCCGCTGGCGACGCCGATCTGGTCGAGCCCTCCATCCGCTTTTACCGAGACCGCTCCCGCATCGCCGCGGCCCGCGCCCGCCTGAACAAGGCCGAGGGCGTCGTCTACACCGAACCCATCGATATCTGGGGCCTCTGCGCCACCGGCGACCGCCCCGACGGCCTCTGCGGCCACGAACACCTCACCTTCCACTTCGCGATGATGCTGGAGCACGCCCTGCTCGCGCTTCACGCCCGATCCTACTCCGGAGCCGACCTCGCCCCCGACCTCGACTGGATGCTCGGCACCCTGCGCTTCTTCGACTCCTTCTACCGCGCCCAACACAAGCAGCGACACGGCACCGAACTCAACGCCCGGGGCCGCCTCGTCATCTACCCGGGCAGCAGCGTCGAGGCGGTCATCGGCGCCACCAATCCAGTGGATGCCGTTTCCGGCCTGCTCACCGTTTCCGACGCCCTCCTCGCCCTGCCCGAATCAGTCCTCTCCGCCGAACGTCGCGCCTACGTCGCCGGCCTGCGGGCCACCCTGCCCGACTTGCCCATGGGCGAGCGCGACGGCCGACGCTCCGTTCTAATCGCCGATTCCTATGAGAAGGAATTCAACCAATGGGAGTTCCCCGAGATGTATGCCGCCTGGCCCTACCGCCGCATCGGTGTAACGACACCCGGCACGCTTGAACTCACCCGCGCCACCTTCGATACCGTCCAAAAACCCTGGGCCGACAAAGTCCTCCACCACGACTTCTCGTGGATGCCCAACATCGTGAATGCCGCCAATGCCGGCTACGCGGACCGCGCCGGCGCCCTGCTCGTCGACAAGATGTCCGACCGCAAGGCGCAGGTCCGCTTCCCCGCCTTCTTCGGCCCCGGCCACGACTGGCTCCCCGATCACAACCACGGCGGCAGCGG
>JBDLWD010000128.1:0-9719 GCA_039804465.1 Verrucomicrobiota bacterium
ATGAGGAGGGGCAGCTTGGCGGCGAGGGGCTGGAGCACCTGCTGGCCGGCGGCGCGGGAGGCGAGCTTCACGTCCTGGGCGAAGGCGGGCACGGCTGCGAGCAGCTCCTCGGCGGTGACGGCGGCGCCGCGGCTCTTGAGCAGGGCGGCCTTCTCGGGGTTGGCGGCTTCCCACTCGGCGAAGAGCTTGGTCCACTTTTTGTAGGTGCGCTCGGCCTTCTTCTTGAGGCCGTCGAAATGGGCGCGGACTTCGGGACTGACGAAGAAGTGCTGATCGGCGGGGAGGCCGAGACCGGCGCGCGCGGCGTCGATGAACTTCGCGCCGCCCTCGCCGTGGCCTTTAGAGGTGCCAGCGACCTCGGGGATGCCCTTGGCGATGGTGGTCTTGGCGATGATGAGGTTGGGCGCGCCGACGGCCTTCTTGGCCTTGGCGACGGCCTTGGCGACGGCGGCGATGTCGTGGCCGTCGACCTGCTGGACGTTCCAGCCGAGGGCCTTGAAGCGCTTGGCGAAGTCGTCGTTCTGCGACTTGGCGGCCATGGCGTCTAGGGTGACGTCGTTGGAGTCGAAAATGAGGATGAGGTTGTCCAGCTGCTGGTGGGCGGCGAAGGAGACGGCCTCGAGGGCGACGCCTTCCTGCATGCAGCCGTCGCCGGCGAGGGCGATGACGTGGCTGTCGAAGATCTGGTGGGTCTCGGTGTTGAAGCGGGCGGCAGCCATCTTGCCGGAGACGGCGAAGCCGACGGCGTTGGCGATGCCCTGGCCGAGGGGGCCGGTGGTGCACTCGACGCCGGGCGTCTCGTGGAACTCGGGGTGGCCGGGGGTCTTGGAGTGGAGCTGCCGGAAATTCTTCACCTCCTCGAGGGGGAGGTCGTAGCCGCTGAGGTGCAGCCAGGAGTAGATGAACATCGAGCCGTGGCCGGCGGAGAGCACGAAGCGGTCGCGGTTGAGCCAGCGGGGGGCGTTCGGGCAGTGCGAGAGCGCGCCGCCGTAGAGGGCGGCGCCGATCTCGGCGGCGCCGAGCGGGAGGCCGAGGTGGCCGGAGTTGCTCTTATGAACGGCGTCCATGGCGAGGCCACGGGCCTGATTGGCGGCTTGGGCGAGGAGGGCGAGGTCGAGTGCCATAAGGAAAAACGAGTAGCGAGGAGTTTAAGGTTGAAGGCCGGAGAACGGCGAAAGGTTCAGATGTAGGAAGCCCGCGGGCGGCGGGGGAAGCACAAAGGGCATGAAATAAGGTGCAGACGGGGAATAGACCGCCCCAATGGTCGGGATTGTGCGGTTGGTTCGGTCCTGAGGTCCGTGCCTCGGCAAAGGCCGGGCGGGCGCGAAAAAGCCCCGGCCTTTCGGTCCGGGGCTTTCGGGAAAGAAGGAACAAAACCTCAGGCTTTGGCCTCGGCGTTGTCGGTGCGCTTCACGTTGACCTGCATGGCGGCCTTACCCTTCAGGTCGCGGAGGTGATAAAGGCGGGCGCGGCCGATCTCGGACTCGCGATCCACCTCGATCTTCTCGATGTTGGGGGAGTTGACGGGGAACACGCGCTCGACGCCCTCGCCGTAGCTGATGCGACGAACGGTGAAGGTCTCGTGGATGCCATGCCCCTTGCGGGCGATGACGATGCCGGAGAAGAGCTGCACGCGCTCCTTGTCGCCCTCGCGGACCTTGGTGTGGACCTTTACGCCGTCGCCCACCTTGAAGGAGGGAACGGAGCGGATCTGGACGGCGGTGATCTCTTTGATGATCGGATTCATGGACGGTAAAAGGTGAGGTTAGTTTTTGAGTAAATCGGGTCGGACCTGACGGGTTTTTTCCACGCGTTTTTCGTGCCGCCATTTCTCGATTTCAGCGTGATTTCCAGAAAGGAGCACTTTCGGAACGGACTGACCTCGAAATTCGGCGGGGCGCGTGTATTGCGGGAAGTCGAGCAAACGACCGGTGAAGGATTCGTGTGTCAACGAATTTTCGTCTCCCAATACGCCAGGAATGAAACGGGCGAGCGCGTCGATGACCACGGCGGCGGGCAAAGTGCCATTGGTGAGCACGTAGTCGCCGATACTGATCTCCTGGTCGATTACGGTGTCGCGGATTCGCTGGTCTATGCCCTCGTAATGGCCGCTGAGCAGGACGAGGTGCTGCTGCGTGGAGAGTTCGCGGGCGATTTTTTCGCTGAAAGGCACACCATCGGGCGTGAGGTAGATGCGGCGGCAACCCGGAGTCTGGATCTGCTCGATAGCCGCGACCACCGGCTCGGGCTTCATCACCATGCCGGAACCGCCGCCAAAGGGACGATCGTCGGCAGTCTTGTGCTTGTCGACGCACCAAGCGCGCAGGTCGTGCAGGGTCACGCCAAGACGCTTGGCCTCGACAGCCTTGCCGAGAATGCTCTCGGCGAGAAAGCCGTCGAGCATACGCGGAAAAAGCGTGAGCACGTCGATGTGGAGCATGGCCGAGGTGACGACTTAGTTCGATACAGAGTGGCGGAAGGAGCCGGAAAATCAAAGGCCTCGGAGGCGGTATACCTCCGAGGCCCGAAAATTTTCTCTGGGACTCAGCGTCTCTGTGATGAAACCAGAGAACCTTAGGCGGACGGGGCCGCGGCCTTGCGGGCGGTCTTGATAAGACCCTTCGCGGTGTCGGTGGGAAGAGCGCCCTTGGAGAGCCAGTAGTCGACGCGGTCCACCTTCAGGGTGAGGACGTCCTTCTTGGAGCGGGGATTGTAGGTGCCGAGGATCTCGGTGGCGGCGCCGTCGCGGCGGGAACGGGCTTCGGCGACGACCACGTGATAAATCGGATTGTGGGCGGAGCCGATACGGGAGAGGCGGATTTTAAGGGCCATGGAAGGTCTTGGATCGAGGGCTGTGGATTTGGAAAAGGTTGGAAAACACGGGGCGCGGAGGACGGTGTCAAGCAGGCATTCCGCACGGTCGCGACGGAATTTAACGGGCGCACGGGCTCAGGCGGCAAAAACGGCAACCCAAACGCCGCCCCGCTTTCGGGTGCGGCGCGTAGGCGGTTTCAATTCGAAGGGAGCGACTGATAAGCCCCCCGCGAATCTCAATCCTCGGCCTGCAAGGCGGCCACGACGGAGAAATCCTCCAGCGTGCTGGTGTCGCCCTTCACCTCGCCGCCGGCGGCGATCTGCTTGAGGATGCGGCGCATGATTTTTCCGGAGCGGGTCTTGGGCAGGGCCGCGGCGATGCGGATCTGGTCGGGCTTGGCGAAGGAGCCAATCTCTTTGCCGATGTGGGCGCGGAGTTGCTCCTTCAGCTCGTCGGAGGCGGTAACGCCGTTCTTGAGCGATACGAAGACCACAAGGGCCTGGCCCTTGAGTTCGTCGGGTTTGCCGACGGCGGCGGCCTCGGCGACGGCCGGATGGCCGCCGAGCGCAGCCTCGACCTCGGCGGTGCCGATGCGGTGGCCGGAGATGTTGAGCACGTCGTCGATGCGCCCGACGATCCAGAAGTAGCCGTCCTTGTCCTGCTGCGCGCCGTCGCCGGTGAAATACCAATCCGGGTGCTTGGGGAACTCGGAGAAGTAGGCCTGCTTGAAGCGCGGGGCGTCGTTCCAGAGCGTGCGCAGCATGGAGGGCCAGGGCTTTGTGATGGCGAGTTTGCCGCCCGTGCCGCGCGGCACCTCCTTGCCGTGCTCATCCACGACTTTGATCGACACGCCGAAAAAGGGCAGCGTGGCGGAGCCGGGCTTGCAGGGCGTCACGCCCGGGATGGGCGCGATCATGATCGAGCCGGTCTCGGTCTGCCACCAGGTGTCGACGATGGGGCTGCGGCCCTTGCCGATCATCTTGTGATACCACTGCCAGGCCTCGGGGCTGATGGGCTCGCCCACCGAGCCGAGCAGGCGCAGCGAGTCGAGGCGGTGCCTGAGGACGTAGTTGTCGCCCCAGCGCATGAAGGCGCGGATCGCAGTCGGCGCGGTGTAAAGAATGGTGAGGCTGTGGCGATCGATCATCTCCCAGAAGCGATCGGGCTCGGGCTGGTTCGGCGCGCCCTCGTAGAGGAACACGGTCGAGCCGTTGGAAAGGAGACCGTAGACGACGTAGCTGTGGCCGGTGATCCAGCCGATGTCGGCGGAACAGAAATAGCGGTCGTTTTCCTTGAGGTCGAAAATGTAGTGGGAGGACAACTTCGCGCCTAGCAAGTAGCCTGCCGAGGTGTGGAGCACGCCCTTGGGTTTTCCGGTGGAGCCGGAAGTGTAGAGAATGAAGAGCGGATGCTCGGAGTCGAAGGCCTTCGCCTTGTGCTGATTCGGGCCGCCCTTCCAGGCGTCGTGCCACCAGATGTCGCGCCCCTCGGTCATCTTGATGTCCTGGCCGGTGCGTTTCACCACGAGGCAGGCTTGGATCGACGGGCAACCCGGGAGGGCCTTATCCACGGCGGACTTCAGCTCGATGATCTTGCCGCGACGCCAGCCGCCGTCGGCGGTGATGACGAGCTTGGCCTGGCTGTCGTTGATGCGATCCTTCACCGCCTCGGGCGAGAAGCCGCCGAAGATCACGGTGTGGATGGCGCCGACGCGGGCGCAGGCCAGCATGGCGACCATCGCCTCGGGGATCATGGGCAGGTAGATCGCGACGCGGTCGCCCTTGCCCACGCCGAGGTTCTCGAACACGTGCGCCAAACGGCAGACGTGGAGGTGAAGCTGCTTGTAGGTGATGGTGCGGACGTCGCCCGGCTCGCCCTCGAAAATGATCGCGGCCTTGTTTTCGCGAGCGGTGCCGAGGTGGCGGTCGAGGCAGTTTTCCGAGACGTTCAGCGCGCCGCCGACAAACCATTTCGCGAAGGGCGCCTTCCACTGAAGGACCTTCTTGAACGGTTTGCGCCAGACGAGGTGTTCGTTAGCCATGCGCTTCCAGAAGACTTCTGGAGCATTGACAGATTCGGTATAGAGCCTCTTGTAAGCAGTGACACTGCCAAGGTTTGCTTGGCGCTGAAACTCAGCCGTTGGCTTAAACACCCGTTTTTCACGGGACACGGAAGTGATGTTTTGATCCGACACGTTGAGGTGCTGTTTAGGTTTGGGGTTACGCGATGCGCCACCAAAGGGCGCCAAAAGAATAAACGCGCGGCTCTTATCCTGACCGCTTTGCACAGCGTCAAGCGCTAGCCCGAGCCCACGTGTATCCCTACGCGGCAAGCCAGCCTCGAAATACCACCTTCCCTTTTTCCATGCCCGCCAAGAAAACCACCGCCCGGCGCGGTCCGGCCAAAAAAGCCGCCTCCTCCGCCGACGTCGCTCCCGCCGCCCCCGAACTGGACCTCGCACCAGCAGCCCCCGCACCTGTCGCGGCCGCGCCCGCCATGCCCAGCGCCGAGGCCATCGCCGCCGCCCAGGCCATCCTCGCTGCAGCCGCCGCCGCCAAATTACCCGTCCCCACCACCGCCCCGGTCGCGGCTCCCGTCGCGAATCCCGCTCCCGCGCCTGTTCCCACCCCGGTCGCACCTGCTCCGGCCTCTCCTCCCGTTCCCGCCGCCCGCCCCGCGCCCGCCGCCGAAAACGCCCCGACTCCCGCGCCCTCCCCTGCCCCCGCGCCACGCCCGGTTCCGGAAAATATCATGAACGTCGAGGGCATCCTCGACATCGACATCCAGCGCGGCGGCAACGGCGCCTTGCTCGACCCGACCAAGAACGGTCGCCGCCGCCCTACCGACACCTTCGTGCCCAAGGAAATGATCCGCCGTTTCCGCCTCAAGCAGGGCAGCATCATCAAGGGCACCGCCTTCCCGCCCGAAGGCCGCTTCCCCAACCCGAAGATGAAATACATCGAGTCGGTCGACGGCATCCCCGTCGAGGATCGGTTCCGCATGCCCGACTTTACCCAGCTCACCACCATCTCCCCCGAGCAGCAGCTCAAGCTCGAGACGCGCGACGGCCGCCTCACCACGCGAATGGTCGACCTCTTTTGCCCCATCGGCAAGGGCACCCGCGGCCTCATCGTTGCCCCGCCCCGCACCGGCAAGACCACCCTGCTGCGCGACATGGCCCTCGGCGTGATTGAAAACCACCCCGAGTGCCATGTCATGATCCTCCTTGTCGACGAGCGCCCCGAGGAGGTCACCGACTTCCGCCGCAACGTCTCCGGCGCCGAGGTCTGGGCCTCGTCCAACGACGACCCGGTGGAGAACCACATTCGCGTCGCCGACCTCACCATCGAGCGCGCCCGCCGCCTCGTCGAGGCCGGCAAGGACGTCGTCATCTTCATCGACTCCCTCACCCGCCTCTCCCGCGCCCACAACACCGCCAAAAACTCCGGCCGCACCGGCTCCGGCGGTCTAGATGTGCGCGCCTTGGAAAAACCCCGCCAGCTCTTCGCCTCCGCCCGTCGCACCGAGGAGGCCGGCTCGCTCACCATCATCGCCTCCATCCTCGTCGAGACCGGCTCGCGCATGGACGACGTGATCTTCCAGGAGTTCAAGGGCACGGGCAACAGCGACCTCATCCTCGACCGCAAGTGCGCCGAGCTCCGCCTCTGGCCCGCGATCAACATCCAGGCCTCCGGCACCCGCAAAGAGGAGCTCCTCGTCGAGCCCAAGCGCCTCGAGACGATCCACTTTTTCCGCCGCGCCCTCGTGCAGGCGAAGATCGAGGAAGCCTGCGAGACCGCCGTCTCCCGCCTATCCAAGACCAAGACGAACGACGAGTTCATCAAGCTCATCGGCCGCTAAGGCCATCGCCCCCCTTACGCGAGCCGCTGGCGGATGCCGCCCGCGGCTCCCTATTTTCCTTTTTCATCCCCGCGGGGAAATCCGCACTTGCGGCCCTCCACCGCCGCGCCTCACGCTCTCGCCTTTATTCGCGCCGCGTTCGTCCTCGTTCGCCGGCCACAACGTTCCGTTCTTACTGTTTTACCTTACCGCATGCATAGCTTCTCCGAGCAGTGTCTCGATATGGCCCGTTCGATGTTGGGCCACAACCTGGATGCCATCCAACCCGACGGCACCATCCTTCCCGCCCCCGGCGAGGAACCCCGCGCCGACGAGCCGGGCCACGTCGCCTTCACACTCGGCGAATACTACCGCGCCACCGGCGAGACCACGCTCAAGGGCTACGACCTCATCGATCTGGCCGCCCGCTGCATCACCGCCCAGATGTTCACCGAGCCGCCGCAGGAAAACGGCCTCGCCTACGCCGCCCTCGGCCTCCTCTGCTTCGGCCCCTCGAAGGAGCGCAACCCCGTCTGGGAACGCCTCGTCGACGAAACCCGCGAGCGCATCGACAAGGCTCTCCTTCAGCGCTCCGACTACGATAACCACTGGCAGGCCTTCAACGTCGCCAAGGCCGTCGCCCGCTTCTCCCTCGGCCTCTCCAAGAAGGACGAGACCTCCAGCCTCATCGAGCGCATGGTCGCCCGCATCAACCAGACGAGCACGACCGGCTTCTTCGACGACGCCACCACCGGCATCGGCGGTAACTTCAACCTCTACGGCGTGATGACCTTCGTCTTCACCCGCTCCGCTCTCCAGCTCCACGCCAACTCCGGCGTGCGCGACCGCAAGCTCCCCACCCTCCGCACCTACGCCGAGAAATACATCAAGATGATGCCCGACCTGGTCCGCCAGGACGGCCTCGGCTGGGCCTTCGGCCGCGCCGCCGGCGCCTACGGCCAGATGCACTGCGTCTCGCTCATCCTCCAAGGCCTGCGCGACGGCTGGATCGCCGACGCAGACAAGCCGAAATATTACGACCTCCTTCGCCGCCTCTTCGTCTTCTTCTACCAGACCTACCTCGACCAGGAGCACGGCTTCCTCGACCTCCGCGACGCCGAGCGCACCGCCTACGCGCACCACACCACACGCATGGCCAACTTTGACGCGGCCCGCTACCTCTGCCAGTGGTCTCGCCTCGCCAAGGCCGCTGGTATGCCCGCCGGCGCCGGCAAGCCCGAAGCCCCCAAGACCGTCAGCCGCTTTGTCATTTTCGACAAATCCTCGAAGAAGGAGCAGGGCCTCTTCCTCTACAAGAACGCCGAGACCGGCCTGCACGCCCAGATCCCCCTCGTCGGCACGGGCGGCCACGTCACCACCGACTCCCTCCCCTTCCCCCACTCGCCCGGCATCTTCGACTGGCCCAACAACATCTACGCCCCGATCCTCACGCCCGAACTCACCTTCGGCGACCAGATCGTCATCCCCGCCTTCTACGGCCGCAACGCCGTCACCGGCTTGGGCCTGCGCAACAGCTTTTTCTTCCGTTATGAGCAGCCCGAGCTGATCAACGTGAAGGAAGAAATCCAGAAGGGCCTCGGCACCGTGAAAGTCCAGTGGACCTTCACCGGACCGCAGATCTCCGTCGAATACGCCTTCACGGTGAAGCAGCAGGTCACCCTCGACAAGTTCCGCTACCAGATCGCCATCGCCGCCCCGCACTCCCGCTACCGCGTCGCCGGCATGCCCGCCCTTGGCCAAGAAGGCCACCGCTGCACCGTGCAAAAGGACGACTTCCAGGGTGTCTGGCAGGAGACCGAGGTCGTCACCGACGATCCCCAGCACCGGACCAACTTCGGCAAGATCCACTACATCCAGACGCTGCTGCGCGATCACCCGCTCATCATGCGCCCGGGCCAGGTCTACCGCTTCGTGGTCAACTTCGAGCCCGACGTCGCCCTGCTCGACGGCTAAGCGGCGCTCCGCGCCGCTTGGTCAAAAGTCTTAAAGTCAAAAGTCCCAAGTGATCACCGCGCGGCTCCCCCGCGCCGCACTCGACCTTCGACTTTCCGACCTTCGACTGCTTTCGCCCATGCTCTCCCGCCGCGTCATTCCCTGCCTCGACGTCCACGCTGGACGCGTGGTCAAAGGCATCAAGTTCCTCGAACTCCGCGACGCCGGCGACCCCGTTGAGTCCGCCAAGGCCTACGACGCCCAAGGCGCCGACGAACTCGTCTTCCTCGACATCACCGCCTCCTCCGACGGTCGCGGCATCATGCACGACGTCGTGGCCCGCACCGCCGAGCAGTGCTTTATGCCCCTCACCGTCGGCGGAGGCCTGCGCTCCGTCTCCGACATCGAGGCCATGCTAAAAAGCGGCGCCGACAAGGTCTCGCTCAACACCGCCGCGATCAAGGAGCCGCAGCTCATCCGCGCCGCCTCCGACCGCTTCGGCGCCCAGTGCATCGTCCTCGCCATCGACGCCAAACGCGAGCCCGACGGCCGCTCGTGGCGCGTCTACACCCACGGCGGCCGCAACCGCACCGAGCTCGACGCCGTGAAGTGGGCCGAGGAGGCCGTGCGCCTCGGCGCCGGCGAGATTCTGCTCACCTCGATGGACGCCGACGGCACCCTCGCCGGATTCGATTGCCCGCTCACCCGCGCCGTCTCCGACGCCGTGGGCGTGCCGGTCATCGCCAGCGGCGGCGCAGGCAAGCTCGAGCACTTCGCGGATGTAATCCGCGACGGCCACGCCAGCGCCGTCCTCGCCGCCAGCCTCTTCCACTTCGGCACCCTCACCGTCTCGCAGGTCAAAGACCACCTCGCCGGCCAGGACCTGCCCGTGCGGAGGTAATAACTGATTATCGGTTGCTGGTTGTTGTTTCAATCCGGAGAGATAGGTGACACTTACACAATTTCGCGCATTCAAACGTATAATTACGCAGCCTTCGTGGTTAAGCCGCGAAGGCTATTTTTATGCGCCCACCCAAAGACTTTCCGCCGGGCACGGCGATGCGATTGAAGGAGTTGCTCAAGCAAGCAGGCAGCGTGGCCGACCAGCGGC
>JBDLWD010000129.1:0-2616 GCA_039804465.1 Verrucomicrobiota bacterium
CGCCCCACCACCGGCATCACCGCCGCCGGCCGTTTCCCCGTCGAGGCCATCGCACCCGGCGCCAGCGTCGTCCACACCGGCCGCCTCTACGTCGGCCCCAAGGAATACACGCGACTTTCCCGCAGCGCCGAGTTCAAGCACGCCGAAGACAAGGTCATGCAGTTCGACCGCTACTTCTTCAACCGCATCTTCCTCTCCGGCTTCTTCGCCCCGCTGCTCAACAAGTTCATGGTCTGGACCCACTCCTTCGTCGGAAACTGGGGCTGGGCCATCGTCTTCATGACCATCGGCCTCAAGGTCATCACCCTGCCCCTCACCCTGGCAGCCTCCAAGTCTGCCAAGCGCATGGGCAAGCTCTCCGAGCCCATGAAGGCCATCCGCGAGAAATATAAGGACAACCCCAAGAAGATGAACGAGGCCACCCTCGCCCTCTTCAAGGAGCACCGCGTCAACCCGGCCGGCGGCTGCCTCCCCATCCTGCTCACCATCCCGCTTTTCGTCGGCTTCTTCGCCATGCTTCAGGGCACCGCCGAGCTCCGCTTCCAGTCCTTCCTCTGGGTGCACGATCTCTCGGCCCCCGACACCATCTGGCGCGTGCCCGGCCTGGGCCTCCCGCTCAACATCATGCCCATCCTCATGGGAGCGACCATGATCGTGCAGATGCGCCTCACCCCGCAGCCCACCACCATGGAGGGCCCACAGGTCATGATCATGAAGATCATGCCGTGGATCTTCACCCTCTTCTGCTACAACTTCGCCGCCGCCCTCGCCCTCTATTCCACGATCAACGGCCTCTTCACCATCGGCCAGCAGATCTGCGTGAACAAGTTCTCCAAGGACGAGCCCGTCGGCGTCTCCCCCGCCAGCCTCGCCACCCGCGCAGGCAAGAACCTCAAAAACGTCACGCCGAAGAAGTAAGCACTCCGCATCACCGCCGCGCCCGAGCGCGGCAACCCGGGCCCGCCGACCACGCTCGGCGGGCCCGCTTTTTTCCCGCCCCCGCCCGCCCGCCATCCGGCCAAAACCGCCTTAGTCAATCATTGATTGACATTACTCGGGGTCGCTCCCCGAGCACCCATTCCGAGCCGTCGGCGTTGAAAATCCGTTTCTCCGTCGCCGAGCGCCAGCCGCTCCACACCCGGTCGCACTGGTGCGGCAACGCCACCACGCACGGCATCGAGATCGCCGCGCGCTCCCGCGGACACCGCCACTCCCACCCCTCGCTCCACGCCAGCGCCATCGCCGGCAGGTCGAGCAGCGACACCGGCTCTTCGCGCCGTTTCGCCCCCCGCTCCACCGCCCCGCGCACCAGCAAGGGCACGCGCACACTCTCCTCGTGCGGCCAGCCTTTGCGAAAAAGCCCGTGCGCCCCGTGCATGTCGCCATGCACCGACGTGAAAACGACGATCGGCCGCGGCCGCGCCATGGACTCCGCCGCCGCGTCCGCACGCGCGATCAGCCGCCCGATGGCCGCATCCGTCGCCGCGATATGCGCGTAGTAGCCGGCCAGCTCGCGCCGCGCTTTCGCCTCCGCCTCGCCGCCGCGCGGCACGTTCGCCGCAAGCACGACATCGGTGGAACGCGTTGTCCCCAACGAGTTCGGCGTCGGCGCGTCATACGGCGGATGCGGCGCCTCCAGGCTCACGACCGTGAAGCCCGGCTCCTCGCCGCGAATCTCGAGCCACTCCGCCGCCAGCTCGCACAACACATCGCTCTGATACCCTCGGCGCCGCGCAAAACCCTCGATCCCGTCGCCATGCAGCCACGGATCGTTGAGCAAAAAACCACCCTCGAAACCGACCCACCAACGAAACCCACCGCGCGCCTCGCGCGGCACCTCGACGCGCGCCGCCGCCTCGCCCACGAGCGGCGCCGCGCGGTCGCGCTCACCCACCCCCCACTTGCCGAAAAACGCCGTCCCGTAGCCGCGCTCGCCCAGTTCGTGAGCAATCGTGCGCGCCCCGCGCGGCAACGCGTCCCAATAATCACGCACGCCGTTCTCCGGCGAAGGCACGCCCGTCAGCATCGCCGCGCGCGCGAAAGGGCCGAAGGGATGCGGTGTCACCGCCTGCGCGTAGTTCACCGTGCTTGGATCGGCCGCGAGCGCGTCGAGCGCCGGCGTGCACGCGTTCGGGTCGCCCACATAGCCGCAAGCCTGCGCCCGCCACTGCGTGGTCACGATCCAGAGGATGTCGGGCTTGCCGGACGCCATTGCCCATACCCTCCGCCATCCGCCGCCTTGCTGGCAATCCCGAGTCCCTACCTTCCGGAAGCACCTAAGCCTCGGCGTATCCAGCGGCCAATTTAGCCCCCGGCCAATGTTCGTATTACGAACATTGGCCGGAAAACACGGCGCGATAACGGGCACCGAGGCTTCTCGCACAAAAGTAAATGCCCGCTAGAACCTGCCGGCGCGGCAATGTTCGTAATACGAACATTGCCGCCGATCGACGCGCGAGAGACCTGCCAAGCGCGTAAGCCCAGACTTGCCCAGCCCTTCGACTCGGCGCAGCTTGCTCGCGATTTCTCCGCCAACCGGCCCACGACTCACCCGAACCCGCCACTCACCCACCCAACACCTAATTTCGCGTAATAAACTTCGGCTGCTGTCCGCAT
>JBDLWD010000130.1:0-7651 GCA_039804465.1 Verrucomicrobiota bacterium
CCTTGGCCTTCCGGTTTATCCGAAACGACACCCCGAAGACCACGCCGGCCTCGCCTTCGCCCTGCTCGCCGATCCCACCGACCCCTGCGCCCCGCGCGTGCTCACTGGTCACGAGCACGGCCTCGTCACGCTCTCCCTCGCCGAGGCCGACGACGCTCTGCGCGAATACCGCCGCGCCCAGATGAACGAGCCCTACCGCACCCTCCTCGGCCACCTGCGCCACGAGAGCGGCCACTACTACTGGGAACGTCTCGTGCGCGACGACTACGGCCGCATGCACGGCTTCCGCCAACGCTTCGGAGACGAAAATCTCGACTACGTCTCGGCTCTCCACCGCCACTACGCCCACGGAGCCCCGACCGACTGGCAAACCCTCTACGTCAGCGCCTACGCCAGCTCACACCCATGGGAGGACTGGGCCGAGACCTGGGCGCACTACCTCCACCTCGCCGACACGTTGGAGACGGCCGACGCGTGCGGCGTGCGCCTCGGCCAGCCCACAGACAGCGGGACCTTCGCAACGCCTCCGCGCGACGCCTTCGACGCCATGATCGCGCGCTGGTTCGAACTGACTCACGCGCTCAACAACCTCGGCCGCGGCCTCGGCCAGCCCGACGCCTACCCCTTCGTGCTTTCCCCCGCGGCCATCGAAAAACTCCGCTTCGTGCACGACACCATCGCCAACGCCGCCGGCCGCTATTTCTAAATCGCGGTGCCGCGTTCGGTTTCTCGACCCAGCCCGCGCGCCAGCAACAAAGCCTCCGCCACCAGCC
This sequence comes from Verrucomicrobiota bacterium, assembly GCA_039804465.1. Classification (GTDB taxonomy): domain Bacteria; phylum Verrucomicrobiota; class Verrucomicrobiia; order Opitutales; family Opitutaceae; genus IMCC26134_A. The sequence continues at coordinate 774 of JBDLWD010000130.1, forward strand.
AACCCGCCAGCACGACCAGCAAGGCGGAAACGCCCGCCTCCACGTGGTGCACAAAGGCCACCGGCGCCTCGCCCGACAGGCGCGCCGCGTGGGTCTTGAGCATGAGCCCGAGACTCCAGATCGAGACAGTCAACATGAGCACCGCCGGCCCGAGCGTGAGCCAGGCGCCTCGGCCGCGGCGCGCCAGCCACACCGTCAACCCGAGCAAGGTAAGCGCGGCGAGCAGTTGATTCGAGGTGCCGAAGAGCCCCCAGAACACGCGCCAGAGCGGGAGCGTCTGCCCGTTCACCTCGGCGGGCGGCAGGAGCGCCAGCGCCACCGGCCCAGCCAACGTGAGTAGGGTGGCGAGCTGAGCGCGCGCAGAACCCTGCCAGCCGAGCAGTTCCATCAGCACGTAGCGCGCGAGGCGCGTGCACGCATCGAGCGTGTCGAAAATGAAGGTAGCGAAGCAGAGCAGCGCGAAACCGTGCGCGGCCTTCACCGAAAGCAGGCCGAAGCTGGCGTGGTGGAGAAACTGCGCCACGCCGTTGGCGAAGACCGCGTCGGGCCGGCCCGAGGGCTTGGCAAGGATCATCACCGCCGCCAGGCTGATGCAGGCGAAAAAGGCCTCCAACAACATCGCCCCGTAGGCCACCGGCCGCGCATCGGAGAGGCGATCCAGCTGCTTCGAGGTCGTGCCGCTTGCCACGATGGCGTGAAAGCCCGAGCAGGCGCCGCACGCGATGGTGATGAACAACACGGGAAACATCGGCGGCAGCGTTCCCTCGGCCGAAAAGAGCCCCGCGGCGGTAAAGGCCGGGGCCTGCAACTCGAGTTGACCCGTCAGGCCGCCCACCAGCACGCCGAGCACGCCGGCGATGGTGATCACGTAGAGGAAGTAGCCGCCAAGCGCGCCGCGCGGCTGCATGAGGAGCCACATCGGGGCCAGCGCGGCGAGGAAGCAGTAGCCGAGAAGGATCAGATTCCACGCCGAGCCGACGCGAACGCCCTCGGGCAACCACGGCGCGAGGTCGAAGGGCATCCATGGACCCGCCACGATGGCCAGCAGCACGAGCGGGAGGAAAATGAGCTGCGCCTTGCCCTCGCCAAGTTTCCAGCGACGCATGCTCCAGCCCATGGCAAGCGCCAGGCCGAGATAGAGAATCGACGACGTTGCGACCGCCGGGCCTGGCGCGTCACCGCCGTCCACCGCAGCTCCGGTGGCCACAAAGGCGCCCGCGGTCACATCGGCGAAGGCCACGATCACGTAGATCAACGACACCCACACGAAGGCCAGAAAGAGCAGGTGGCAGCGGCGGTTCATGTGCTGACGCACCACCTCGGCGATGGATTTGCCCGCGTGCCGCACCGAGGCGACGAGGGTGAAAAAGTCGTGCACCCCGCCGATGAAGATCGCCCCTATGATGATCCATATCCACGCCGGCAACCACCCGAACCACGTGGCGGCGAGTATGGGCCCCACGATGGGTCCGGCCGCCGCGATGGCGGAGAAATGCTGGGGCAACAGCCACGACCAGCGCGCCGGCTCGTAGTCCAGCCCGTCGCGCCGGGCGTGGGCGGGGGTTCTGCCCGCGTCCTCGCCGAGGCCGGCCACGCGCACGAGCAGGCGTCCCATGAAACGGTAACCAAGGGCGAGGAGAAGTGCGGAGACGGCAAAAAAGAGAACCAGCTTCATGAGGCGGGCGGGGGTTGCGGGGCGGCTAAACGGTAATGCCGGGGACTGGTTTGCTGGCCACTCTTTATCCGCCGATACGCTCCACGATAAGCGCTTCGGGCGCGCAAGGGGCGTCACCAATTGCCACCGCGTCCTCCAGCGCCGCCCGCGCCTCCGCGAGCTGCTCTTCGCGGCTGGCGTGCACGACGCCGAGCACGTCGCCGGCCGCGACCCGCTCGCCGACCTTGGCCAGACGCGTAAAACCCGCCGCGTGGTCCACCGTATCCTCTGCTTTGATACGGCCGGCGCCCAGCCTTAGCGCGGCCAGGGCCACCGCCATTGCGTCGACCCCGGCGACCACGCCCGCGCGTGACGCCCGCGCCTCGGCCGTGAACTTCGCCCGGGGCAGCACGCCGGCGGGATCGTCGCACACGCGCGGATCGCCCCCCTGTGCGGCTACGATGGCGCGGAACTTTTCCAAGGCGGCGCCGCTGGCGATCACGCCCTCAAGCCGCGCTCGTGCGTCCTTCTCGTCCCTGGCCACCCCCGCGAGACAGAGCATCTCCGCGCCGAGCGCATAAGTGACTTCCATCAGATCCTCCGCGCCGGTCTCGCCGCGCAGGCACGCGATGCTTTCCGCCACCTCGACGGCGTTGCCCACCGCGCGACCGAGCGGCTGGTCCATGCGCGTGATCAAGGCGCGCGTGGGCCGGCCCATCGCGTTGCCGATCTCGCACATCGCGGCGGCGAGCGCGCGCGCCTCGGGCAACGTCTTCATGAACGCGCCGCGGCCGACCTTCACGTCGAGCACGAGAGCGTCGATACCCTCGGCCATTTTTTTGGACATGATAGAGGCGCAGATGAGGGGCAGGCACTCGACGGTGGCGGTGACGTCGCGCAGCGCGTAGAGTTTTTTGTCGGCCGGGGCGAGGTCCCTGGTCTGGCCGATCAGCGCGCAGCCGACGCGGCCGACCTGGGCGGCGTATTCGGAAAGAGAGAGGTCGACGCGAAAGCCGGGTATGCTCTCGAGCTTGTCGAGCGTGCCGCCAGTGTGGCCGAGCCCGCGGCCGGAGATCATGGGCACGGGCACGCCGCAGGCCGCGACCATGGCGGCGAGGGGCAGGGAAACCTTGTCGCCGACGCCGCCGGTGGAGTGTTTGTCGACCTTGACGCCGGGCACGGCGGAGAGGTCGGCCACCGTGCCGGAGAGCATCATCGCCTCGGTGAGCGCCACGCGCTCGGACGCCGTCATGCCGCGCAGGAAGATCGCCATGAGGAGCGCCGAGAGCTGGTAATCGGCCCAGGAGCCATCGGTCGCGCCGCGCACGAAGGCGCCGATCTCGGCGGTAGCGAGTTCGTGACCGTCACGCTTGCGGGCGATGATGTGCTGGGGAAAGGCGTTCGCTTCGCTCATGGGGCGCGAGCCTGCGCCGCGCGCGATGTCCCGCAACACCGGCGTGGACGCCGGTAAAAAGCAGGGCCCGCCGATTACCCCTAAACGGCGGGCCCTTTTCTTTTCTTTGTCCAGCATCTGGGCCGGACATCCATGTTACCCCTAAACCCTGACTGAGCAGGGAAGTGTTTTTAAGAACACCTACACCAAAGCATCGCCCGTGCCAGCCAGCCTGCGCGGATTTTATCTCTTCCAAGGCTCGTAAATGCGGGCTCAGTAATGGGGTGGCCGTTCATCGGCGGGAGCGCCCGGACCGGAAGTGCCGGCGGAGGCCACGCGATCGCGAAGCAGGCGAAGCTCGGCCAGGGCGCGATCGAGCTGGCGCGACATTTCCAGCATGGCCTTGTCCTGTTCGGTGGCGTGGCGCTCGAACCAGGCCAGGCGCTCCTCCAGGCGGTCAATGCGTTCGTCGGACATTCGGAACGGATTTGGCGTCGGCGGCGGGCGGGACCACGCCCAGTTTCTGCATCTCGGGCATCACGATGCGCGAGTAGCAGTCGGGGCAGATCGAATGGCTGAAATCGGTGCCGGTGCGGGCGTTGATGTAGCTCTCGATTTTCTGCCAGTAGTTCTGGTCGTCGCGGATTTTTTTGCAGTAGCCGCAGATCGGCAGGAAGGCCTCGAGCTGACGGACCTGGGTGGCGAAACGAATGATGCGCTCGGCCACGTGCAAACGCATCCAGATATCCTGGGTGGCGAGCGGCTTGCTCAAAAAGTCGTCCACGCCCGCCTCGATGGCCTCGCGCTGGTTGGCCTCGGAGGGCTGCTTGCCGGTGAGCAGGATAAAGTAGACGTATTCCGTGCCCGAACGGGACCGGACGCGGCGGCACAATTCGAGGCCGTCGAGCCCGGGCATCATCCAGTCGCTCACCACCACGCGCACCGGATCGCGTTCCAGCGCATCGAGCGCCGCCGCGCCGTCCGCCACGGTCATCACCTCGTGGCCGAGCTTTTGCAGGGTGCGAGCCAGCACGGCGCCGGCGACGGGATCATCTTCTACGGCGAGTATCTTCATGGATGGGCTGGGAAGGATGGAGCGGCAAAATGAAGGATGGCGGCGAGGGCCCGCTCAAAAATCAGCATTTACTTAACGGAGAACCAAGCAGTCCGGCCCGGTCGTGACAAGACGGGACGGAGGAGGGTCGCGCCGAATCAGCGGCTCACACCGAGCGAACGGGTGATGCGGCGGCGAGCCCAGTCGCCGAGCAGGTCGAGCAAGGTGACGAGCGCGAGGATGAAGAGCAGCACGGTGGCCACCTTGTCCCACGCGAAGTATTCGTAGTAGCTAGCGAGCTGGGCGCCGAGGCCGCCCGCGCCCACGTAGCCGATGATGGAGGCGGCGCGCAGGTTGTATTCAAGCATCCACAACACATGACTCGCGATGAGCGGCTTGGCGTGCGGCCAGAGCCCGTATTGGAAGGCCTGCACGCGGTTGGCGCCGAGCGCGGAGAGGCCGCGCGCCACGTCGGCGTCGACCGACTCGAAGGCGTCGCTGAAAAACTTCCCGAGGTAGCCGATCGAGTAGAGGGTGAGCGCGACCACGCCGGCGAGCGGGTTGGCCCCGACGATCGCCACGCCGAAAAGCGCCCAGACGAGGCTGGGCACGGTGCGGGCGGCGTTCATCAGCAGGCGCGCGGACGCGACGAGCCAGGCCGGGGCGAGGGTGCGGGCGCCAAGCGCGGCGAGCGGCAGCGAGAGCAGCGTCGCGAAGACGGTGGCGAGGACGGCGATCTGGAAGGTCTCGCCGAGGGCGCGGAGCGTCTCGCGCCAGACCGACCAGTCGGGCGGGAAAAAGTGTCCGAGGAAGCGCGCAAGGTTGCCCCAGGTGTCGAGATCGCGACCCGAGCCGCGCAGGGCGGGCCAGGAGGCGATGACGGCGAGGGCGAAGGCCGCGAGCGTGACGGTGAATACGTTGATGCGCGGCGGAGGCGGCGGCTCGGCCGGCGGCGAAGGACGCGGGGCGGGAACGGGTGCGGGTGAGGCGCTCATCGACGGACCTCCCGGAGTTTCCAGTTGGCGGGATCGGCGGGATCGAAGCTGAGCACGAGGTCGGCGAAGCGCTCGACGAGCTCGGCGTTGTGCAACACGCAGAGCACGGTGCGGCGGTGCTCTCGCGTTTCCTGGCGGAGCAGGCCGAGCACGCGGCCGGTGAGATAGGCGTCGAGCGCGGAGACGGGCTCGTCGGCGAGGTAGAGATCGGGCTCCTGGAGCAGGGCGCGGGCGATGGCCGTGCGCTGCTGCTCGCCACCCGAGGTCTGGCAGCTCCAGCGGTGGGCCTGCGCGCCGAGGCCGAGGTCGCAGAGGATACGCCAGGCGGCCTCGCGGTCGGCGCGGGGAAAACCGAAGAGCGTGCGCCACGCGGAGTGACGGCCGAGGCGGCCCGCGAGGGTGTTCACCAGCACGCTGGCGTTGGGCGTGAGGAGGTTGTTCTGAAAAATCACCCCGGTGCGGCGCTGGAGCGCGGGCTCGGCGGGCTGGTGGGCGTGACCCTCGGGGCAGCGGACTACGATCTCTCCCTCGGCGGGAGCGAGCAGACCGGCGAGCGCGGAGAGGAAGGACGATTTTCCGACGCCGGAGGGTCCGACGACGGCGACGAAGGCTCCGCGCGGAATGACGACGTCGAGGCCGCGCACGAGCCAACGATCGCCGCGGCGAAGTCCGAGCCCGCGCAGTTCGAGGTGCGGCGCGGCGGAAGGTAGGGCGCGACCGCTGGGCGCGCCGCCGGGAGCGACGGGGGCCGGGGCTTGCTCGCGGCGGGCCCGGCGGTCCCGCCCTACCTCGGAGCTCACTGTTTCAGGGCCTTTTTGGCCAAGGCCAGGCCCTCGGCGAGGGAGGCGACGTGGGCGGCGCCGTCGGCGGGGACGAGCTTGGTCGTGAAGACCTTGTCGCGCAGGTCGGAGGCGGCGGTCTCGTTGAGCGCGAGGAGGGCGGCGCGCAGGGCCGCGGCGTCAGCCGGAGCGAGAGTGCCGCGAACCGCGAGCACGTGGCTGGGCACGGGACCTTGTTTTTGGAGCATGCGCAACTGGTCACGCTGCGCGGGCGAGAGGTGTTTGTCCTGATCGAGCACGTAGTAGCTCACCGCGGCGGCCTCGGCCTCGCCGGCGAGCACCCGCTCGATGGCGGAAACATAGCCCACGCCGAAGAACACGTTGCCCGCCCCGAAAAAGCCCGCCGGATCGGCGTCGGGGCCGAGCAGGCCGCGCTTTTTCAGATCGAGCAGCGGCACGATGAAACCGCTCGTGCTGGTGCGACTGGCGAAGGCGACCGGTTTGCCGCGCAGGTCCTCGATGGAACGGTAGGGCGCGTCTTTCTTGACCACCCAGTAGCTGTCGTAGGCGGTGCGGCCGTCGGGAAACTCGCCCGCAAGGAGCAGATCAGCCACGCCGCGCGTGCGGGCGTTCACCAAATCGGTGGCGGAAAGATAACCGAGATCGACGGTGCCGTTGGCAAAGCCTTCCAGAATGACGGTAGCGGAAAGGGGAATGATCACCTCAACCGGGCGTCCGAGCTTGCCGGCCAGGAAGGACGAGAGCTGGGCCTTTTCGGCGCGCAAAACCTCGGGGTTTTTATCGGGCTTAAGAGCCACTACAAATTTCTGCACGGGTGAGGTTTGCGCGGAAAGGAGCGACGGAAAAAGGACCGCACAGGCCAGGCCCAGCAAACAGAAGAGAGGACGACCTATAAGCGACATAGGGCGAAAATCGGTATTGAGACTCACTTTCAAATCAAGCTTGCGTGGCTAAAATTTGTTATTCCGAAAAAAGCCGTCGC
>JBDLWD010000131.1:0-5489 GCA_039804465.1 Verrucomicrobiota bacterium
GATTGCGATCGGACTCAAGGATCTGCACGGCTGCGCCGGGGTTGCTAAGGTCAACCTGCCAGACCTTGGCGATGTAGTCGGCGTTACCCGGATCTTCCTGGATGTAGACCTTGCCGTCGAGACCGACGGTCATGTTGTCGAAGGAACGGGCGCTTTGGCTGTCGGTTCCGGTGAGAGTCTTGGAATCCAGTATCATGGAAACGGTGCCGCCGCTTAGGAGGTTGTTGGCGTCGCTAAAGTCTACGCTGTAGAGCTTGGCGCTGCCGCCTGCACCGCTGCCGGTGGTGACGAATAGGAAGGTATCGGAATCCAGCCACTGGCCGTCCTCGGGGCGAGCGAACTCGGTCACGCCATCAGCGACGGACTCGGTCTGCTGGGCGGCGCCGGTAGCGGCGGTGTTGATCTGCTCTAGTGTAAAGGTGCCGACCGCGCCGGTGGTGTTGTGCGTCGCGGAGACCTCGAGTGGAGTGCCGGCTACCTTGATGCCGTAGAGGTTGCCGTTGTGCAGGCCGGCTTGCTCGACCGCGTTGCCTTCGGCCTGCTTGGTGCCGACGTAGAGGTATACCTGACCCGGGGTGGTGTCGTCCGTGCCGATGACGGCGGTGGTGGCGCCAGCGGTGGGGCGGGCGACGGAGTTTTCCCAGGAGAACTTGCCGAGCTTGGGCAGCTCGTAGGCGCGGCCGGCGGCGGCGCCGGTGGCGACGAAGGCCCAGGCGCGTCCTTCTGCACCGGTCTCTTCGCCATTCATGAAGATACGACCGTTGTAGCCGGTGGAGGTGCTGGTGTCGTAGAAGGCGGAGGCGGAGGGAAGGTCAGCCGAGCAGAGACGGGCAAAGGAGGTGGTGCCGGCGACGAAGGCGCTGCCGTTCCAGGTGAAAACATCGTTGGCGGACTGGACGAGGTCCTGGCCGGCGGTGACCGCGAGGCTGTTCTTGTCGATCGTCCACTGGGATACAAAGCCGCCGGCGGAACCGTGGGCGCGGACGATGCCGGCGGTGGTGCCAAGCTCGTGATTCATCAAGACCGTCACGGAGCTGCCGTTAGAGTAGGCGCCGAGACCGTCGGGGATACCGACCATCTTGTAACCGCCGACCGAGTCGCCGACCGAGAGGAGGGAAGTGACCGACCAGCCAGGCGCGGTGGGCTCGATGTAGGGCGTGGCCGAGGAGGAGGGACCGGTGAAGGTCTGGGCGTTGACCGAAGAAGCCGCGGCGATGGCGGCGAGCAGGAGGGATGCGTTACGTGTCATGTTTGTTGTGCTGTTAAGGCACGTTCTACGGTGCGCGAACGGTGTTACAGCAAGGCGGCCCCGGCGTTACGATTCATGGAAGTTTATGTGCCAAATCGCGATCGAGGGAAGGAGGCTTGCGGTGAAGGGGCGCGGCCGCCACGGTTCATCACGCCGTTCGGTTCCCCGATTGAAACTTTCCGTCAAAGTCGACTACGCCTGCCGTGTCCTCGCCCAGCTCGTCCGCATGCAAGGCCGCGAGGAACTGGCGCACATCGAGGAACTGGCGAGGATCGAGGCGGTGCCCGCCACCTATCTGGTGCAGATCCTGGGTGAACTGCGCAACGGCGGGCTCGTGACCAGCCGGCGCGGCAAGCAGGGCGGCTACGCGCTCGCGCGGCCTGCGGCCGAGATTTCGCTTTTCGACATCGTCACGCTGATCGAGGGCGACGTGCTGGAACTCGGGGCCGCCGTGGAGGGCCAGTCGGGCAAGCGTGTGGCCCAGGCCTGGCGCGAAGTGCGCGGCGTGCTCGAGGCGAAGTGCCGCGAGATCACGCTGGAGAAACTGGCCGCGAAATCGGGCGGCGAGATGTATTACATCTGACACGGGCCGGGTGGGGTTCGCGCATGCCTGCAATCCGGCGTTGAAACCCGCGTGCTCGGCGGCATGGAAGGTGGGATGCCGCACGCCGTATTGACCCAGTTGCTCGTGGTGCAGGATCGCGACGCCCGTCGTCGCCAGCTCGAGCAGCAGCTCGCCGCCGTGCCCGGCGATCGCGCCCAGGTGCTGAAGGCGATCGCCACGGAAAAGGGTGCGATCGACGACGCCCGCAACGAGATGCGCGAGCTCGAGACGAAGAAGAAACTCCTCGAGACCGAGATCGGCTCCGCGGAGACCAAGCTCGCGAAATACCGCACGCAGCAGCTTTCGGTGAAGAAGAACGAGGAGTATCAGGCGCTCGGCAAGGAGATCGAAACCACCGCCTCGCTCATCGGCGTGCTGGAGGAGCAGGAGCTCGGCGTGATGTATCAGATCGACGAGGCGAAGAAGCGTTTCTCCGGGGCCGAGACCGTGCTGAAGGGCAACATCGCCCAACACGATGCCCGGCTGGCCACGCTGGCAGAGCGGGAAAAAAACCTCGCGGCCGAGCTCGTCGAGGCGAAGGTGGCCGTCGCCGCCGCGCGGGTCGGCGTGCCCGAGTTGTCCGTCCGCGTTTACGACCGCGTGGCCGCGCGCCAGTGGCCCGTCGTGGTCCCGTTGCGCGGCGGCAAGTGTGGCGGTTGCCACCTGAAGGTTTCCAGCGAAGCCGAGTCGGGCTCGCGCAGCGCCGATCCCGCCAAGCTCGGCACCTGCGACCAGTGCGGTCGCGTGCTGTATTGGAACGCGAACTGAAGTCCGCGAATTGGCGGTTGTGCGCCGCGAGGGTGCTTCGTTGACTGATCCCCTGATCCCGGGGCGGATGGTCGCTCCGATGTTCTTTCGCATCCCACGGCGCCGCGGAAACGCGGCGCCAGGCAGAGACTCGGTCGGAGAGGAAAGTCCGGACACCGCAGGGCAGGACGCCGGGCAAGGCCGCGAGGCCAAGCCCGGGCGGCGCGCGTCAAGGCGCGTCGACGGACAGTGCCACAGAGAATATACCGCCGCCGGGGCAACCCGGGGGTAAGGGTGAAAAGGTGGGGTAAGAGCTCACCGCGCCGGCCGCGAGGCCGGCGGCAGGGTAAACCCCGTCCGGTGCAAGGCAAAATAGGCGACTGGGCGGCTCGTCCATTAGTCGCGGGTATGCCGCATTCCAGAGGTCGCGCGCATCGGGCAACCGACGCGCGCGGCACCGCGGAACCGGTCCGTCGCGAGACGGGCGTGGAGAGAAATGGCCGTCGATCCGGCGCCGCGAGGCGCCGGGGGACATAATCCGGCTTACAGCCCCGGGATCAGTTTTTCATTTTACGGGCCTCGCGCGCGCCCGATCCGGCTCGCGGGCCCGACGCCACAGCCCGGCCTAGGCGATGCTGCACGGGGCGGCGCTGCTCCGGCGTGAGCTCGGTCAGGTCCGGCAGCTCGGCCGCGCGCGCGTCGCCGAGCAGGCGGGCGGAGAGGGCGCGTGTCTCGTCCCAGCGGTCGCGCAATGGCTGCGTGGCGAAGGGCAGCCCCTCGGCCAGCGGCTCGGCGGCGGCGAGGCTGCGCAGAAAGCTGCGCCATTCGGTCATCAGGCGGTCGATGTCGCCGCGGCCCGCCTGGGCCATGTCGCCCGCGAGCGAGTGGGCGAGCGCGCCGCGCGAGGCGGTGCCGTCGACCACGGCCTGGGCGATCTCGCTCGCGCCGTAACCGTAGGCGGTCGGCAGGCCTTCCTCGAGGTAGCCTTCCACGGTGAGGCGCCGGTAGGCGCGTTCGCAGACGGAGGCGAGGCGGCCAAGCCGGCGCGGATTGGTGCCGGAGAAGCGGTCGCCCGCGAAGAGGTTGGCGCAGTCGAAGAGCAGTTGCTCCACCGGGTAGCGGCGGTCCTCGAGGCCGGCGGCGAGGGCCAGCCCCTCGGGTCCGAGAAACACCGCGACGATGGCCCCGCGAGCGGTGAGGCGGAGGCGTTTGTCGAGGACGCCGACGCGGTTCCATTCCCAGAGCGGGGTGGGCTCGGCGGAGAGCGCTAGGCACTCGGCCCGCAGGGCGCAGGAGCGGCAGCCTTCGAAGGGTTCGCGCTTGCGGCGCACGAGCCGCGCGCGGCCGGTATCGGTGAGCAGTCCGCAGGGCAGGGCGGCGGGCGGATGGCCGGACGTGATCTCCGCTCCCAGCCGCAGCGGGGCCTCGGTGAAAAAGCGCGTGGCGGCGTCGCGCGCGAGCTCGAGCGCGGATTCGCCCGGCGCGAGCCGGCGGAGGAGCGCGGCCCAGGGCAGCGGCGCGGCGCGCTTGAGCCGCAGAGGCGAGGCGCGGCGCAGGCGCGGGGTGCGGCCGGAGACGAGCATGTAGCCCGTTTCGTCGAGCCCGCGGCGGCCGGCGCGCCCTATCATCTGGAGCAGCTCGTGCGGCGCGATGTCGCGCTCGATGGCGCCGACGCGGTAGCTCGCGGCGGTGAGCATGACGGAGCGTAGTGAAAAATTGATACCGGCGGCGAGGCCCAGGGTGGCCACGACGGCGCGGAGCTGGCCGGCCTTGGCCAGCGGCTCCACCAGCCCCGCGCGCTGGGCGTAGGAAAGCCCGCTATGATGGCAGGCGACTCGGCGTTGGAGGAGCCGCGCGAGGACGGGGCCGGCCATCGATTCCTGCTCGGGCGTGAGCGTGAGCGGATCGGCGAGGGGGAGCTCGCGGGCGAACTGCCGGGCGAGGCGCTCGGCGTCGGCGCGATGCGGCGCGAAAACCAGCACGGGGGCGAGGCCTTCGCGCAGCGCCCCGGCGACGCGCCGCGACCAGAAGCCCTCGATCGCGCGGGGCAGCCCTTGCACGAGATCGTCGATTTCCACCTCTTCCAGCGGAACGGGGCGGGTGGCGGTTCTGACCACCTCGACCTGGCGGCCGAGGCGGGTGAGCCAGGTGGCGACATCGTCGGGGTTGGCGACGGAGCCTGAAAGGAGGAGGAGCTGGACCGAGGCGGGCAGGGTGGCCAGCACGCCCTCGTAGTGGTTGCCCCGGGCCGGATCGCCGAGCCACTGGTATTCGTCCACGACGAGCAGGTCGGGCAAACGCGCGGAGGCGTTCGGGCCGGAGAGGTGGTGAAATGTCCCCGCGCCCGCGCGCCCCGCGATGCTGGGCAAGCCAGGGAGGCCAGGAAGCCCCGCCAGACCGCCAAGGTCGGCGGCGGGAGGGGCCCGCAACCCAAGCCTTATGTCAATCAATGATTGACTAGTGGCTTGGGAGCGTAGCAGGGCGCCTTGGGCGGCCTCGAGGGTGGCGACCACGACCGGGGCGTGGGGTGAGACGGTGAGGTCGCCGGTGGTGATGCCGACGCGCCAGCCTCGCTCGCGCCACTCGGCGTATTTGTCGTTGGCGAGGGCGCGGGTCGGGACGGTGAAGACCGCTCGGCGGGCGAAGTTACCCTGCTCGACAAAGCGCTCGAAGACGTGGGTTTTGCCGGCGCCGGTGGGGGCGTCCACGATCACGTCCCGCCCCGCCTGAAGGGCGCGCACGGCGTCTCGCTGCCAGGCATCGGGCAGCATCAGCGTTTGCAGGCCCTGGAGGTCGCCTAGGCGCATGGCCCGCTATGCTAGGCGCGCCTCGGGCGCGGTCAACGGACGCGGCCTATTTCGCGGTCTTTTTGGGTTTCGGCGAGGCGTC
>JBDLWD010000132.1:0-3997 GCA_039804465.1 Verrucomicrobiota bacterium
CAGGTTTTGCAGGCGTGAAATCCCCACCGGCTTCGCGATGTCGAATACTCGGAACAACGCGAAGCCGGCAAGGAACAGCGCCCACCGAGCCTCGCTGGTCCAGGCGGAAGGAAGCCCCTGCCAGCCGATGAAGCACAGCGGCATGACGACAAACTCGTCCAGCACCACGCCGCCAGGGTCGCGCTGCCCCATCCTGACTTCCGCCTCGCCGCAGATCGCCACGGCGAACCATAAAGCCGGCAGGCTGAGCAGAATTGTCAGCCACCACGCGTGGGCCGCGGGCAGATAGGCGAAGCCCGCCACGAAATAGAAAAGGCCCGCCAACGAGCCCGCGGTCCCCGGACCGCGACGGACGCGCCCGACAGGCCCCAGCGTGGCGATCGCCACCACGACCGGTGTAGAGATCGACTTCAGCCAGTGCCGCTCTCCCTGGATCATTCGGTGAAAAGGCTCCAGTTGCGACGCAGGTAGCGGTAGCCGGACCAAACCGCGAGGAAAGTGCCGACGATGAATCCCACGAGGCCGACTTTGTGCACCCATGCGGAAATATCGTGCACGGCCCAGTTCGTCCACGTGGACACATCATCCTCCAGCATGGGCGAGGCCAGCAGGCAGCCGATGGCCAGCATTTGCGAAACAGTCTTGGTCTTGCCGCCGCTGTCGGCCGGCACCACCACGCCCTTGGCCGCCGCCACCATGCGCATGCCCGAGACGAGAAACTCGCGGCAAAGCGTGATCAACACCCACGGAAGGGGGATGACCTGCTGCTCCACGAAGGCGACCATAAGGCCGATTACGAGCACCTTGTCCGTCAGCGCGTCCATGAATTTGCCGAAATTGGAAACGATGCCTCGCCTGCGGGCGATCGCGCCATCCAGCCAGTCGCTGACCGCCGCGGCGATGAAAAGCCAGAAGGCCACGGTCGCGGAACCCGTCCAACCGGCATACATGAGAGCCACGATCGCAAACATCAGAGGCAGGCGCGAAAGCGTGAGCAAGTTGGGCAAAGTCCACATGAGCGGTAAGGCAAGGGGCGGGAACTATCAGGTCGCCCGCACGTGCCCAACGCAAGGACGCAAACACCCGCGGATTGGACCTTGGCCGTGCCACGCGCATCGTCATATTCGCACCATGCCCTTCGCCTACGCCCGCACTATCCGATTTCCCGACACCGACGCGGCCGGCATCGTCTTTTTCGCGCGCTATCTCGCCATCTGCCACGAGGCCTACGAGGAGGCGCTCGCGACGGCCGGGTTGCCGCTGGCCACGTTTTTCTCAGACCACGGGGTCATCGTGCCCATCGCCAAAAGCGAGGCATCGTATCTACGACCGCTCGCCTGCGGCGACAAGGTCCGCGTCGAGGTGACGCCGCGACGGCTCTCGGAAAACTCGTTCGCGCTCGAGTTCGCAATCTGGAAGCTGCCCTCACCGGGTTCGGCCACAGGGGACAAGCGAGCCGCGGTGGCCCGCACCGAACACGTCTGCATTTCTTCCGCCACGCGGGAACGCCACGCCCTTCCCGCCGCGCTAGCGGCGTGGGTTGACGGCGGGTAACTCGCGCGCCGCGGTTCAAATACCGCGCATGCGCGCCGCCAGTTCCTCCAAGGTCGCGCGGTTGAGCTTCCCGCGACCATCGCGCGGCCAGTCTTCCGGACGAAGATCAATGTAACGCTTGGGCCGTTTGGCCGGCGCCAGACTGCGCGCTACGCCTTCGCGCAAACGCATCGCCAGAGAGGCATCGCCGGGGAACAGGGCCACCACCTCGGCACCCCATTCCGGATGTGGCGCGCCCACAACGACCACGTCGGACAAAGCTTCGGCACCCGCTTCGCGAAGAGCGGCCTCGACCTCTGCGGGGTTCACTTTTTCGCCGCCGGTGATGATAAGCGCGTCGGCTCGACCCGTGATTCGCAAACGTCCGCTCGCGTCCAATTCGCCAAAGTCGTCAGTCCGCCACGGACCGGACTCGCGCGTGTCGGGCCAGTAGCCAAGGAAAAGCGAATCCCCGTCGACCTCCACCCGCCCGTCTAGGACGAGTTTGATGCGCGCCTGCGGCATGGCACGCCCGCTGGAGTCGTCGCCAGCGAGAAAATCCTCCGGCGTTTGAACCGCCACCATCGCGGCCGTCTCGGTCATGCCATAGGAAAAAGCCAGCGGCACGCGCTCCGCCCGCGCACTCGAACGCAACTCCGGCCAGGCCGGGGCGCCGCCAACCAGCACCGCGCGGAATCCTCGCAGCCAGGATACCGCCGCAGGATCACGCAACAAACGCGCGATCTGCGTCGGCACGAGCGAAAGGAACCAATCACCCGTATCGCTCATCGAGGGCCTCTCGCCTTGCTCCACGCGCTTCCAATCCCAGGCCCGATATTCTCCGCCGGAAAAACGACAACGCGCCCAGGCAGCCAGACCGCTCACGTGCCACGGCGGCAAAAGCCCTACCGCATTCACCCGGCTGGCGCCGAAAAGCGCGCAAAAGCCCGCCACCGCCGCAGCCAGGGTGCGTTCGTCATGGCGGGCGAGTTTCATCGCACCCGAGGAACCACCGGTGGGAATGCAAAGCCAGCCGCGCGCTCCATCCCAGTTCACAGGCCGCCGCGCCACCAGCGCCTGCCATTGCGCCCGCTCTCGCGCGCCCCACCCCGGATCGACCAAAAAGCACGCGCCGTCGCGCTCGACCAGCGCCTCGCCCGCGAAAGTGCGCAGATCCGCGATCAGGCGAGTTCGTTCCACAAGGCCTCCGGATTGATGCGCTCGACATCCTCTCGCCGCACAAAGGGGCCGGCCAGCGGAAGGTCGGCCGCGGCCGTCTGGAAAAGCGGCCACACGCCAAAGCCCAGCGCCCGCCGCGCCATCGGCTCGCCACCCCGCGCCTCGGCCCACGCAAAGGCTAGTCGCAACGCCGCGCGCGCGCCCACCGCGGTCTCCAGCGCCGAGCCAAAGACAACGTCCGCCCTGGCTTTCGCCAAGCCGACCAGCACTGGGCCTGGCTCGCCCAGCAAAGCGGGCTTGAGCACCCACACGCCGCGCCAGTCCGCCGCGAGCCAGCGCGCCACGTCGTCGGCTCCGTTCACCGACTCGTCCAGGGCGATCTTCACCGGAAAATCAGCAGCCAGCCCGTGCAACAAATCCTCCGCGCCGCGCGCATCCGGAGCGACCGGTTGCTCGATGTATTCCACCGGGCGATCGGCGGCCAGCGCAAGCCAGCGCTCGGCGACCAGGCGATCCCAGGCGCCGTTGGCGTCAAGCCGCAGACGCGCCCCGGCTGGCAGCCGGCCCAGGAGATCGTCAAACAAGGCCTGCTCATCGTCGGCGGGCAGAACGCCGACCTTCCATTTGAACGTGCGAAAACCGAGCTCCAGGCGCGACTCCACCGCGTCCAGCGCCGCGCGGCCGGCTGGGAGCAAGGCCGCCACGGGTAAAAACTTTACCGTATCGGCTTCACTCCCGTTTCCGCACTCCTCGCCCACCCGATCCATGCCGAGCGCGGCCGCCAGCCCCGCGCGCGTGGCGCTGCAGCCGGCCGGCGTGCGGGCCAAGACATCAGCCAGGTCGGTTGCGCGCTCTTCCAGCCGGTCGAGCGCCGCACATGCCTCTTCCAATGTCTCGGAACCAAACCACGGAATCGGAGCGACCTCGCCCCAACCCGTATCCACAAGTCCCTCGCGCGTGCGCCGGACGCGGATCAAGACCCCAGTCCGCTCCGTCCACGGTCCGTGCGCCGTCCGCACCGTCTGGCGAAACGGCAGCCGATAGACCCGATGCTGAAGCGACCACATGCGACCACACAGAGCGCCGACGCGGAGCGGCGTCAAACCCGCCTCGACTTCGTGCGGCGCTTTACAGCAGGGCTACGACGCGGAAATTGAGGCAACCACCTCCCCAAACCATGAACATCACCTGCCTGGGCCACGCCTGCTTTCTCGTAGAGACCTCCCGCGCCCGCTTGCTCATCGACCCCTATCTCGATGAGAACCCGGCGGCCGTGACCAAGGCG